>NZ_WUEH01000035.1 GCF_010468615.1 Pseudodesulfovibrio sp. JC047
TAAACCATCGACCAAGGAAGAAATTCGGATACAGGACAACCTGGGAAATCATTGAGGAGCAGGGACTTGCCGGGGTGTTAAGTTTGGTTTGACAATTTGCCACATCGTTAACGGGTTGGCAAAATTCGTCGGCGGCTTCGCCCAGAGCGGCTTTGAGACGTCCAACTTGATCAACCGAGTTGTCCAGAGCTTCGGGCAGGTCTCTGGCGAGTGTGCCGGAAGCGTCCTTGATGGTGGCGGACATGGTCCGCGCACTGGTCAAAGCGTCACCGGCTAACAAGGTCGCAAGCCCCTTGCGGGTGTCGAGATCGGCTTCACCGAACGCAGCCTGGATGAACCTGTCTCGCTGGAGGTCGGAGGTTAATGTCTTGTACTTGGCCGCAATGTCGTCGAGAACGTCAAAAACAGCCCTTTTTTCGTCATTGCCATCATAAAAACTAACCTTGGTAACCTTTTCTGCTTTATTAAGATAATTCTGGTTGGTAAACAGACGCAAAGTGGAATCAGCCAACGTTGCGAGCCGCTCAGGATTCAATTCATTTTGAGAGAGCTGCTCAATGAAACCAAGATAGGAATCAAAATCTAGTCCAGCCCGTTTCGCGTTGATGCCAGTGCGGGAAACGATGCTTGCCAAATCCTCCAACTCGGCATTGCCCAAGCGTCCAGCCACGGTCATCTTATCAAGCAGATCGGCAGAGACCTCCACTTTTGTCAGGTCAAAATCAAAGGCCTTGGCGGCAACCGTCAGTCCTCCGGAAAGGACTTTTGACTGTGCGTCTGTGACACCCATCGCCCTATTGACGTTATAGATGGTGGCGAGGGCTGCGTCCCAACTAAGACCGGACTGAACCAAATTGTTGAAGCCTATGAGCAAATCATCAACGGTCTTGCCGGTCTGAATGGACATGAGATGCAACTCACGGCGAAGAATGCCCGCTGCTTTGGTTGTTGATCCGGCCATTTGTTTGACCTGGATCAAACTCTTGTCCAGCGAGGCCGATTTCTTGATCTCCTGATAGCTCTTGTAAGCCGCTCCCATGCCGCCAATGGCGGTGACGTATTTATTGCCTATCGCATCAAGACCACGCCCGACGGCCAGTGTGGACCGACGCAACATCTGCATGCTGCGCGATCCACGCTTGGCCATATTGGTAATGGCGTTGGAGTAACTCCTGGATTTACTCTGAAGGTTGCCCGCCAGATCCAGGATAACGGATGTTCGCAAGTTGCTCATGATGTCCCAAGGTGTTGAAAGTATCTGATCATTCGTCGAAGGGGCAGCCCGTGCAGTTCCGCTTCGGACCATCCCGTCATTCTGGCCAAACGCAGGACCAGCCGCTCAATGTCAGCCGTCCTGCTCGCCAGTTCGCCCCCGCATCGCCGTCCGAGCTTTCAGGGCTTCGGCTTCCGTGGCCGCATCCATGGCGTCGGCCTTGAGTTGCACCTGATTCAAGTCATAGACCGACAGGCGCTTGAGCGTGACCAAATCAACGGGGCCGTCCACGTCACCAATTTTGACAACCTGGCGGCGTAACACACCCATGCCGACCAGCGTGGGGCTGGCAACGAGCTGGGGGCCGTCAGCGGTCATGACCAGCTTTTCGGATTCTTCTTGGGCTTCGATGACATCACCGCCAGTGGCCTCGCGCAACACGATTTCGTGGCATTCATTTTTGCCGATCGTGACGGGCGTTGTCAGAGGTATGGTTTCAATGAGGGGCATTAATCCTCCTCGCAGGTGATGGCGGACATCTTGACCGGGCATTCGCCGCCTTTGGTCTTGAGCTTCAGGGGGTCAAGCACGAAGGCACCGGTCAGAACCCACCGTGCACCGGAATCCGTTTCAAAGATCACGGTGGCGTTGTCGATGGCCTGAATTTCGGCCAGGGATGTTTCCCTGGTGTGATAGATGGTGCATTCCATTTCCGGCTCGACTGTGGTTTCGGTGAAACCATGGACCTTGCCAGCCCCCTTGACCGGCTCGCGTTTAACGCCACCTGGTTGCAGAGACGCATCATCGGCCGTTTTGTACTCGCGTCCGTCAAAGCGAATGATCGCCTTGCCTGTTACTTGATTGGGATTGTTGGACATTGTTTTCTCCTACAGAATGTACTGAATCTGCTCGGCGAGGATGCGGAGCTGGTTGATAAGATCAGGCGGACTCAGGACGTTGACGCGGTTGCGATCGTCAGCATCACGCTCGACGATCAGCTCCTTCTTGTACTGGTCGAAATTCTCCACCAGTCCCTTTGTTTCAAGCTCGCGGAACAGGGCGAGCAACTCCGCCCGAATGATGGACGGGGTGACGATCGCCTGACCAGGGCCGAAACGGGTTCCGTCATCGGCCAGCTTATGCCGCGGAAACTTCTGCGTGATCCGTGCGCGAGTGGCATACCGGATGTAGCTGAGGGTCGCCGGTGTGGTGACGTCCAAATAGCTCGGGTCGGGCAGGCCATAGGCATTCTTTTGATATGTCGTAATGGCGCGCTCGATGCGGACAAGACCGCCGGAGTCGACGGTAAAGGTGGACAAGCCGTCATACAGCAGGAGGTTGCGTTCTTCCATGGTCCAGCGCTCGCCCTGGGTCGGGGGCATTATGCCCGGCAAAACCAGCGTCTGGAGCGGCCGGGCCGGATCAATGGACAAAGAGCCGGACGCGACAACGCCATAAACGGCGGCCCATATCCACGGCGGCGTGGGAGACGCACCGGTGGGCATCGTGGTTCCCAGATGACCATTACGAGCATCGCCCCAGGTCGCGGATTCCGAATGGGTGCCGCGAATGGCGGTGTAGGCGATGCCGTCTTTCATGTTTGTCGGCCCCCAGCGGTCCAGCAACTCGGCTTCCAAAGCCACCATGTTGCTGCCGTCGGTCCAAGGAGAAACAATACCGTTCCACCATTCGTCACCGAATCCGGCAATGGCGTCGGCTATGTCGGGATTGGCCGCGCCGTTGGTCATTGCCGTTACGGAAACCGTCAACCCGGCGGGATAAACTTCGCCCGTGTAGTAGTTGAAACGGATGTCGATATCATTGCCGCATTCGCCCTTGTTCCGTGCGGTCAACGTCACGGTTCCTGTCGCGACCGTGGCCGTGACAGGAAGGTCAAGATCGGCGTTGATGGCATCGGCCAAAGCCGTGGCGGCTTCCGCGGATGTGGCCAGCGCCGGGACGGACGCCCGGACCTTTCGACCGGCTATATAACAATTGAGAACGCCGGTACCGGTGGCGGCCCCCGTAAAATCAATGGTGCCGGTCGCGGCGACTCCGGCGGCATCATCCTTGAGCGGGATGCACCATGTTTCCATGAAACGGTCGGCTTCCTTGATGCCCTTGAACATGGCGGTCAACATGGAACCGCGACCGAACAGACCAACGGCGTGATCCGCACTCAGCACACGAACAGGGGTGGCCTCGGCAGCGGAGCCAGTGGCCAGCATCTGACCGAGCACGAGCATTTTGTACTCAATGGCCGGGGTTCCCTTGACCGCACGGGAGTTGTCGAACTCGATATAAACCAGAGGCACCCTCAGGTTTTCCGGGATTTGATTGAAGCTGATAGCCATGGGCTATTCCTCCTTGGCGATTTTGGCCAATGCATCCTCGGCCTTTTTCACGGCCTGGGCCGTGGTCTTTTCCACATCGCCGTCGCGCAGTCGGCGGGTCCAGTAGCTTGTGGCGAGAACGGGCTTGCCGTGTTCGGGCAGGGCCTTGCCGTCGCGCGGGTCGCGCACGACGCGTCCCTTTGCCGGTTTCAGATAAAGTGTATTCTGGGCCACGGTTGTTTCCTCCTAGGCCCCGTCCTGGGGCAGGCTGACCTTGTCCTCGGCGGTGGGAACATCGGCCCCAACCGGGAACTTGGCGTCAAAGGTTGAAAAAAGATCAAGAGTCGCCAAAACATCATCGGGCATGGCTTGACCAATCCGCATGTGCTGCCGCCAGGTGACGGCCCACATGGCCACGCCGATCTTGTCTATTGATGCGGCAAAAAGGTTGTCCGCACGGACGCCGACAGGAACACCCAGAACGTCATCCATGCCCCAGGTGTTTCCGGCAACGTGCCGAGCCAGTACGTCGACAACGGACAATGCAACCAGATCGCGGGAGACCTTCGGAATATCCTTGGCCACGACGAAAATTCCCCAACTTACAACGGCCTCATAATCGCCGCCCGAAGCCTTCAAGTCGCTAAAACCGAGCATGGCCACGAATGCGGCCGGGGCTTTGGCTGAAATGCGCCGCAACTCCTTTTCGTCGAAGCGGCCGCCGTGGGAATCACACGTCACGCTGTCGGGTGTCACAGCGTCTATGCTGCCAACAATGCCGGTACGCAGGGTTTCCAGGCTCATTGCAACTCCCGCAGTTTGCGATCCACGAAGTCGTCAACCAGGGCAACCAGGTCTTCCTCGTTTTCCGTGGATATGCCGAGGTACGGACGCGCCGGAATCTGTATCCGGCGGCGGGTGCCAATAACGCTCATGTCCAGGCCGTACTGCTGGGCAGCCGCATAGACCAGATTGGACCCGACCTCGGCGTGATCGCCGGATATGCCGAGGATGTGTTCAATGGATTCATACAGGTAGTTGAAGCTCTGGAGGAGGCTTTGGCCTTGATGCCTCGTTTTGGCATAGCTTTCGGACCAAGGTTCCCAGGGCGTACCGTCCGGGCCTGCTTTTTCGGAATCAATCCGGCGTTGCGTCTGAGAGACGACGGCCGCGCCCAGCTCGTCCATGAGCGGGCGGGTGTCCATATCGCCGAGTTGAGCGATCCGGTCAGCCAGTCGGTGCAGGCTGTCCATCGAGACGCGGATATCCACACTCATGGCAACCCTCCGCCTCGTTTGCGACCAAACACACGGGGCGGCCCGTTGACAATGGCCGGGGATGATGCCGTGCCAGAGGACTTTTCGAGTTCGGGCAAACCGAGCTGCACTTCGCCCTTGGCGATCCGGCGCAAAATCGACCGGGCATCCTCATAGCGGCGGCGGATTTCTTCGGTGACCAGGGCGTCGGAGTTGCACATTCTGTAAATGGCAATATCGACGGCGACCTGAACCAAGACGGACGGGACGGCCGCCAACGGTAAGTCGTAGAGCTTGGACAGGTGCAGATCGATTTCGGAATCGGCATCCGCAATAGCCCGGCCCGTGACCTGTTCGTCGGCGAGACCGTCACCATCCCGGTCGGCAAGGATCAGGAGTTGATCCTCGCCGTACCGGTCTATGATGTCTTGAGTGGTGGCGTAAGCCATTACTTCTTACCCTTGTTCTTGGGCTCGGCCTTGGGCTCGGCCTTGGGCTCGGCCTTGGGCTCGGCCTTGGGCTCGGCCTTGGGCTCGGCCTTGGGCTCGGCCTTGGGCTCGGCCTTGGGCTCGGCTTCGGACGTTTCGTCCTCGCCGTTGGTCTCCACCACGATGAGCTGGGGCTCGTTCTTGAGAATCTCCAAGTCTTCGGGTGTAAACGTATTGGCCTTGTGCCGGGAGGTCTTGGTCGAATGGCGCATGCCGCATCGGCGGAAGCCGTCGCGTTTGGCGGTGATTTCGATAAACTTCATGGGAACCTCCATTACGCGAGCCACGGAGTGACCAGCAGATCGGCGGTGTTGCGGTAGACGTTGGTGGCACCATTGGCATCGCGTTCTGCCTTGAGCACTTCCAGGGCGCTACCTTCGTTGCCGGGACCGCAGACCAACAATGTGGGACGAATGCCCAGCGGGTTGCCATTGTCGCCCTTCATGGACATGAGCGCGGCACGAGCGGCCTTGTAGTTGGTCGTGTTCAGCGGGGCCTTGGAGCCATGGGCCATCTGCCACAGGCCATAACCGGCCTCGCATCTGCCATCCACGCCGTAGACATATTCCTTCTGCATGAAGACGTTGCGGTCTTTCTTGTCAGTCATGGAGACGAAATCGAACTTACGGCGCTGCTGGAAGATGATCGGCTTTACGGGCCGGGAAACATCCAACAGGAACCACGGAGCTTCGGAACCGGCTTGGACGTTGGATACGCTGACTTCCTTTTTCGTCTTGGGATCGTAGACGGGGTGATCGGCATCAAAGAAAGGCTGGCCGTCATAGCAAAGGCCGGTGAAACCGTCCTTGAGCAGACCGAAGATCAGCAAATCGGGAAAGGTCTGGGTATCATAGCCAAGATTGGCGACCATCGGGTTGTAAACGCCCAACTGATCGTCCTCGATGGCCTCCCTGGGAACGCCAACGGTGTTTTCAAAGGTCCGGTTGACGATGGTGAATTTGTGGCTTTTGAGCGCCTGAATGACGCGGTCGCCGAGCCATTCGCGAAAGCCGGTCGTGGCACCGAGCCATGCATAGACTTCCTGAGAAGTGGAGGACGGCACGATCATGGCCAGTTTTTTCCAATCGCTGGGCGTCCCTTCGAATGCCTTGTTAAATATGGTCTTGAAGCCCGTGAACAGGGCATTCAGAGTCCCATGATTAATAATCATGTCGAGTCTCCTAGATTTTTACCCAGACGCCGAGATCATCCACGTCCATGATGGTTCCGGCAGCCGGACGGGAGCCGGTGCCATCGGTTTTGGCCAAGGTTTCATCGTCCACCACATAAGCGGTGGCGTTAATGTCCGCGCGCGTGATCTCATCACCGCCGGAACTGTTGGCGTAGCAAAAGCAGCCGCGACGGGTTTCGCAATCCAAGTCACCGGCTACGCCGTTACGGTTGTCGACGGCTTCTTCGGCGCGGCCCACGATCTCGAGCGCGGCCGTGGCCGTGGCCGGAACAAGATTGCCGTCGGCGTTCAGGGCAACCATGGAACCAGCAAAAATGATCACGGCGGCAGCGACCGGGAACTTGAAAAGTTCACCGTCACGCATGTTGGTATTACGGTCTGCGGTCAGGGACATTTACTTGTCCTCCTTGAGGGACTTGACGAAATCCTCTTCGGAAATGCCAAGGTTGCGGCACATGGCTTTCTGGTCATCGGACAGAGAACCGTTACCGGATTCAGGTTCATTGGGCAGCTTGGGGTCTTCGATGACCTGGGGCGCGGAATCGGCAAACTTCCGGAATTCATCCAGGCCCCCTTCCTTGCGGCACATGGCCACATAGAAGTCCTTGCTGGCCGGAGCGATTTTTCCGTTCTTGATGGCCGAATTGACGGCGGTCTCGATCTTTCCTTCGAGGTCGGCCTCGCGTTGTTCCTTGACCTCGGACTCGGCCGTTTCAGCGCGGTTGATAGCCAGATCGTAATCCGATCGGAGCACGTACTTGGTCAGATCGAGGGAAGCACCGATGCCCTGGGCTGTGTTCAAGGCCTTGTCATCACCGGCCATGATTTTGACCTGGTCAACCACCTTGTTCGTTTCGGCGTCCTTTTCCAGGCCGAGAATGGAAAGCAATTCTTCGGGCATGGCCCGGTTGGTTGCCGTATCCAAATCTCCCTTGAGTTTGGAAACAGCGTTTTGAATCTCCTGATCGGATGCCGTTTCCGGCAATCCGAGCAGACGGCATAATGCCTTTTTCATGGTGTCTTCCTCCATGTTTGCCGCCTGCCGATTCAACGCGGTCAGGCGAAGGTTGGGTTTATTGGTCAGACCTGCGGACTCCAGGACACGGATCGCGCGGTCGGACTTGGTGTGGGAAAAAACGGGAGAGAGGTAGCGATATTCGCGATTCTCAATTTGGGTACGGGCGCGAGGCGTCCATTCAACTCGACCCCACAAGGCACCGTTCCTGTCTTCCAGCTCCTTGATCCATCCAGCGGCCGGAGCTTCTTCGCCAGCCACCCCTTTGATTTCGGTGGCGTGTTCGCGATCGATGACCACATCCAGATCAAAAGTCTGGAACTGATTCAGGACATGGAACATTTCATAACTACCAAATTTCCATTCCCGCCCGTCGCGTCCCTTGACCATGGGGCCAGCGGGAATCAATTCGATCCATTCGGGAACGTCAGAGGTCAGCTCGACATTGAGGGCTAAGAGAAGATGTTTCATGGCGGCAGCATGGCAGGCGGACAGGAGCAAGTCCTGTAACAGACGTTACTAAATCGACAGGGCTTGCAGATGGGGATGGTCGAGGGGGTGACAAAACGTTGGCGGACGCAAGCGATCAACGGCGTTCAAAACGATTCATGAACGCCCGTGTACGCATTTTCTCTAGAAATTCTATAGATGGGACACCGCAGAGGGGCAAAGTGCGTTGTAGAGCAAATTTTGCGCCTTCGGTTTGACGTGGCCACCGTGAATGCGTATTATGATTTTAAGCTGGTTGCGACACGGTGATGATTCTCCCGGCCGTAACACGGTGCTTGCACCGGAGTGCTATGCAGGGTTTCCGGTTTAACCGGATGGGAGGCCCTGCCAGCCAGCGAAGTAAAACCCCTTGCCTCGGCGAGGGGTTTTACTTTTGCTTTTTACGCAGACGGATAATCTCCCGATCCCGCTTGCCCACGTCAGACGACAAGCGCCGGAAGGATGTCATGAACAGAGCCTTACCAGACTTGGTGGCCTTGACCACTGAGACATAGCCCTCTTCTTCAAGCAGATAGACCAAAGTCCGTGCGCCGTCCTGAATCGTCTCGCCATAATCAATCGCGTCCTGGACAAAGGTGTATTCCTCGAAAGCCAGTTCCGGGTGTCGCTTGAGTTGTTTTTCCAAGGTCTCCGGCGAGAACTGAACCAGCCGCGTCCCGCCTCCGATCCGTGCGGCGTCTGCCTCGCTCATGACCGCGATAGGGAAATTGGCCTTTGGTGATTCGGCCCAGGTTCCCAGAGTTTCAGATACGAACTTTTTGGATATGACACTGGCCTCGCCGCCAGCCATGGCCATCTTGTCACCGGCAAGCTCAAGGGATTTGTTGAGGCGTCCCGTTTGTCCGGGGTTGTAATTCCAACCCGGATCAATGCCGACGGGCACCTGATGCACCTCGCCGGTGCGCTTGTTGATCCACTCGCGCGTTTGGATGGCGGGAGCCTTGGTCCGCACCGGCACGCTCGACGGAGCCCGGTGTCCGGTCGGCAAACCTGTTTCCGGGTTGACGACCTGCTCCGGATTAGGGGCTCGAACCCCGTCGCGTTTCAGCCGGTCGTATTCAGCCTTGGAGACCTGCCGGACATGGCACTTGCAGCCCCAGCCGTTGGGCGTCATGTGAGTTGCCCAGAAGGAATCATCCACCGGCAACAACAGACCGTGAAAGGAAACATGCTCTGGCCTGTGTTCCCTGGACGGGCCGAGTTGATATAAGAGATACGGCAGGCCGGACTTGGTGCGTTGAATGCGCTCCCATTGCCCGGCGCTTCTGGCCGTGCGCATGTTGGTCTCATAAATAATCTTGAGGCGTCGCGTACTGCCGAGCTGCACCGTGCGCCTTTTCCCGGTCAGAGGATCAACCATTTCCTTCTCGCCCCACCATCCTTTTTTTTGGAGTGTGGGTTTCAAATCTTTGGCGAAGTCGCGGAAGGTCCGTCCCTCGGCCAAAGCGCGATCCACCTCGGAGCGGATGTCTTTCAGAATATCCATCTTGGTGGCCTTGGCCACGGTAAATGCGGTGGCGTGTTCCTCGCGCCAGACATCGCGGTGATCAAACCCCGGCTTCATGCCTTTGGCGCGAAACCATTCCAGGGATTCCTTGGGAGGACGCCTTACGAACTTTCCTGCCATGGTCTAGCCCTCGACGTCGCCCAAGCCACGCGCCTTGAAGCTGGCCGCTGCAAGGGACTGAATGAATCGTTCATCATCCATGGACAAAACCAAATCACTCAGGCCTCGTTGAAACTCCTCAAAATCAGCGCATCGATCAGCCAATGCCTGTACGGGATTGACCATCGGGTCGAGAATTTCCTCCCACTCGTCCATGACCTCCTGAGCAAGTTGATTCAACTCGGCGTCCGGGTCGATTCGGCTTGTTCCGGCCCGATTGATGGCGCGGTTGATGGCCGGTGCCGAAGTCGGAACGGTTCCGATCAACTCCGCCCCTTCGGTCGGGTTTGGAAAGCCGAGCCTTTCACGGACCGCCCGAGCCTCGATGCCGATATTGCCGAGCGGTACCACCTTGGCAAGCACATCGGCCAAAGCTTTGATATCTTCGGGTTCTTCTTCCTTGATCTTGACACGCGGGTATCGAGCTTGAACCCCATAATTGAGGTCCACAAACGGCTTGACCAGGTCGCGGTTGACCGTGGCCCCAACCTGTCGGCCGTCATCGTTCTTAATATCGAGTCGTACATCGTTATGCACGTTAGCCTGGGCTTGAGAACTGCCGTCATCCGTGGTCATGGTTTGACCCAGGACGCCCTTTGAAATCTGACGATCAAGGAACTCGGCAAGGCGCGGGAACAACTCCGGACCACCTGCTGACTTTGCCGCTTCAATAAATTCGATGCGCATCGAATCGGGCAGGATCGCGGCCGCATCAGTACCCAGGTTCGCCACGGCCATCTTAAGGATATCCTTATCTCTGTCCGTAGCGTCCTGACCGTATCGGCCCAGACGCAGCGGCATACCAAATACTTCGGCAAAGGCCATCCAATCGGCCAAAGAATACGCCTTGCACATCCAACTAACCGCAGCCAGCCGAGCAATACCGGAGCGGATGGGAATGCCCGATTTCAGGTGCGGCATGTGGACAATAAACTTGAATGGCGGGAGCGGTACCCCCTCGAATGTGGCTCCATCTTCCAGAAGACGGAGCTTTTGTCCGGAATCACGATCAAAGACGAAAAAGCGGGGATCGCGCCAAATGTATTCTCTGGGCGTCCATTTGGAGTCGGACAGTTCCCACATGATTTCACAGGCAGAATACCCTTTGCCCAGACCATCCAAGAGGTCGGTGATCAAACCGGGAAATTCAGGCTCTTCGATCAAGGCCCGGACAGCGTCCGCTATCTCGATATCTTTTTTATCGTCGCTGGCGGGAATGACCGTGGGGTCGATCCCGGCCACGGCACGTTTCCGTGTCCCCATGACCGAGGCGTAATGCATGTCCCGTTCTTCCATCTCCTCGGCCAGCAACAGATATTCCCTGGCATCACCCTCGGCCGCGTCCCGGAGGACACGGGCAAGGCGTTGCGGGGTCAGGCCCTGGGCAATGGAGCCACTGTCCCAAACGGAACGAATGCCGGTCAGGGATGGTGCGGCATGTTCCTGCCGTAATTCGGATTTGACGATGAGCTTACCTCGGTGGTCATACAAAATGGGCATCTTGGACATCAGATAATTCCTCGGCTGAATCCGGCGGTCACCCGCACGGGCCTTTCATAGTTGTCGTGGTCCTCATTAGGAGCGTGTTTGGAGACGCCCTCGTAGGCGAAGAATTCTTCATTGCGTTCGGAACGGGCATACCAGGCCAAGGCCAGGGTGATAGCGCCGTCACCATGACGAAAGAGTTCCGGGTCTTTGAGATCGCGTACTCGGTATTCCGGCACTCTGGGAACGCCGTCGATATCTTCCACGGCCCTGAGGTCGTTTTCCAGATCGGCGTCCTGAGGAACCATGATGCTGCCATCTTCAAACGCTCCGACAAACTTTGGCATCCATTCTCTGTACCAAGCCTGATTAAGCGTCACCTGGTGAATGCGATTGTGACCATATTTGTCCGCCGTGTATTCGGCTGGCACCGATCCCATGCCGGAAGCATCTATAGCCCCACCGCAAAAACGAGGAAGCGCATCGATAAGAGACCAAAGGACTTGCTCCTGTTGTCGGTGCGGAACCTTGTTCATTTCAATGAGGAAAGGAACGTCTCCAATGAGATCTCGCCGGATGGTCATGGGAGCAATGATGGAAAAATCGCGGTGACGGGCGTAGTCTTGGCCGAAGACATGCTGCCTGGTAGGATCAAGCAGCTTGAAAAGCGGCACCAGATTAAGACGAATCCAGTTCTCAGCCCATTCCCGGCGCTGCCCATCCGGCTTTTCGACAAAAGCATCATCAAGGACAAGACGCAGTACGGGCCGGGTCTCCGGCATGGCGGCCTCAATCCAAATTCCGGGGATGGACTGCCCACCGGAATCTCTGGGGACCGCGTCCAGTTCTTCCTTCATTGCGGCAAGCCTCGGGCCGTAACGCTGCCTGATACGATCGTACCAGTCTTTCTTGCCTTCTACTGTCGGAGTCCAGCCCTTGACCAGACACACCCGCTCATACAGGCCATTGGCCACGGCCATGTCGAAAGTATGAGTATGGACGGTCGCGCCCTTGCCATATTTTCCGGCTCGTACATCCTTGACCAATTGGTTGAATGCGTTGTTTTTGCCGTTGTGGGTGGAGATAATGCGAATTTTGCCGCCCCAGATCAGCAGGGCCGTGGTGGCCTCGATAACGGCCTGAACATCGGCATGGAAAGCCGCCTCGTCAATGACCACGATTCCTTGCAAGCCACGAATGTTCGCCGGTCTGCTGGAAAGGGCTACGACCTGAAAGCCGGAAGCGAAACGGATGCGGTAGGCGGTTATATTTTTGGTGCTTCCGTCTTTCTGCTGATCCTCAAAGATAAACTCTTCGATTCCAGACAATCCTTCGCCCTGGGCCTGGGCAATAACTCTGGCAAGTTTGGCGCAGTAACCGACGAATTCAAGCCCTTTATCCTTGGTGTCTCCAATGTAGAAAACATTATCGCCACCGGCCTCCCGTTTGGAGGCGGCGGTAACGGTATCATCCAGGGCCTCGGAAAAGGTGATGCCTGTTCGTCTGCCTTTTTCTTCCACCTTGAAGTCGGATTCGTCCGCGATCCATTCAACCTGATGAGCCATGAGCAGGCCGTCAGCCATAGGATCAAAGTCATCAGGAATTTCACGAACGCTTGCCGGAAGTTCGTCAAATGACAGGACTCGCAGGACATCGCCTGTGGGGGCAAGGGCTTGGGGTGTGGTCATTTGACCCCCAGGAACTTCTCACGCCAGAAACGGACGTCCTTTTCACCCATGCCCTGGGCGCGGCCCATTTCATCGGCAAGCTCGGCGGCGCGTTCGCGTTCCCGCTGCCTGACTTCCTCGGCGTATTTTTTCTGGGTGACGGATGCACGCCCCAACTCGGCCACGGATTTGGCCAAACTGGCCAGATTCACCTTGGCCGGGTCGATTTCCATTGTCAGCAGCACATCAAACATCTTTTCCTGGGTGAGACGCTGGAGCGCCTCATTGATGGCGTTGTCATCATCGGGGTTGGCCATGACGATGGCGCGGGATTGTTCCGTGACCATTTTGAGAGAGGCCAGACGATCTTCAAACTTCTGGCCATACCGATGGACTGCGGATTTGGAAATCTCAAATCCACGATCCTTGAGTTCGTCAGCCAGCAGACGGTAGTCGGCAAAGCCCCCATCAGCCAGGGCGCGGTCGAGCCATTCCTTGACCTCTTTGGGGAGCATATCAACGGCAGAGCGACGCGGCATGGCTACGACCAGTATTTTTCAGGCCGGGCGATGCCGGGTTCGCAATCAATGGTGTACTCGGCCAGATCAACGCCAAGGCGGTTGAGCTTGGCTATCCAGCGGCCGTCCGGTTTCTTGTCCAGGTCGATCAATTCCCGTTCGGCCAGGTAATCCAGCTCGCGGCGGACTTCCAATTCGGTTGCATCGGGGTAGACGCCCTGGATGGTAGCCAAAGCAACGGAGTCATGGCACCCCATGGGGCGGGCGTTATTCAGAGTGAGAATGAGTACCCAGCGCATGTGTTCGCGCCGGACGCGTGCGGGATCAACCACGGCAGCCTCCCTGGTTGTCTAGTTTGTCGGCCAGCCCGTCCAGCTTGGCCTCGATGATGGTCTGGTTACGAATCCAGTCCTCGCGCCGGACATATTCGATGGGCAATTCAGCACGAAGACCGAGGATGCTTTTTTCGTTTTCGTTGGCCTTGGCCACTGCTTCGGCCGCGCTTTTCTTGGCGTCCTTAGCGTCACGATCACGAAGAGCGGTGACGGTTTTCCAGATGGTGAAGACAAAACCGAAAAAGGCAAGCAGCACGGTTATGGCCATGCTGGTCAACTGCCACACGGGAAAGGATACGACAGAGGTCTCTACGCTCATGGTCGGGCCTCTTTTGCTCGGAGTCCGGCAGCCCAATCAATGAGAGCGTTGCACCGTGCCTGCGTAGCACGAGCCCATTGCCCGTAGTCTCGGGCATGGGCCAAAATATCTTCGGGGGTCACAGCCGGGCCTCCTTGAAGTATCCCGGCGTCAACGGCTTGGGCTGTTCCGTTTTTTCCAACAGTCCCGGCGGCGGTTCGGGACAGGGTGTCACAACTGTTACCGGTACCAAGGGCGGCGTTGTATGCGCACACCCACTCAGGGCCAAAACGGCAAGTGCCATCAGCAGTATCAACATCTTGACTCGCATGGGCGATCCTTTGGTTGGTCAATTCTTTGGATTGTTTGGCAATAGTTTTCTTGGCGGCCAAATACTGGCGTTCTATTTTGTGGGCGTGGGCCGTGGCGGTCTCCAGCCGTTGACGGGCCGTTGCTTCCGCAGTCGCCAGCGCCTGGGAATGACTCGCGTGGATCGCGGACACCTCGGCTTGCCGCTTCAGATCAACGGCAGCGTATCCGGCCCGATACCCGCGCCATGCGGCCAGGGCCACAAGCACGGCCATGAGGATGACGACACCCAGGCCCAGGGCGAGCTTTTTCCAGCCGCCACCGGCCAATGCCATTGCGTTGAAAATCATGGACATACTCCTTTGCCCCACCCGGCAGCCTCATACAGAGGTTCCAGAGTGAGCAGGATGCGGCGGGGATAACCTCGGTTCTCGCGGATGGCCCAGGGAGCACGGCCAGCGTTGACCGTCTCTACATGGTCCCACCAGTGGAGGGGATCGAGGCCGTTGCGTTCAGCCAGACGGACGTCGCGACGAAGCCAGCCCAGGCCGCCGTTATAGGCGGACAGGGTCATGGCCATACGGTCACAGCCCGTGGCTGCTTGAATGCGTTTCCAGAGCCACAGGTCATAGGCGGTCAGGGCGCGCAACGCCCAGCCCGGATTGAACGGATCGGCCTTACCGACCTGCGGGGCCACCTCGGGCAGCCAATTGGCCGTGGGGGGCATGAACTGCGCCAGGCCACCGGCACCCACAGGGGATTCTGCATCAGCGCGCCAAAGACTTTCTTGATGAAGCTGCGCGGCGAACGTGGCAACGGGAGCGGCCAGCCCCCATTCCACGCGGGCGCAGCGGATCAATGTCGAGCGGAATTTGTAAGCTCGGTCAGGGATGTCCAGGGCACGGGCCGTGGACGCCCAGCAGAGCAATGCGGCCAAGGCCACGATGGCCGCCAGCCACAGATCAAAGTGACGACGAAACATATTACAGCCCCAGCCCCACGGCGAGCATGGCGGCGCACACGATGGCGGCGCGCCGGAGCTGGGCGGCGACAAAGGGAACCCAATCAAAGATTGAACTGATCTGGATTTCGTCCGCCCGAACCTTATTCACTGTCTCCTCAAAGAGAAGTTCCTGGATGTCGAACTTGTGAGGACGGGCATACGGGAACAGCGCACGGTCGAGGCCGTAGCCAGCCACACCGGCCAGCACGACCAGGGCGACCTTGTAGACGATGACGCCGAGTTGCTGCGGGGAGATCAGGGCCACCGCCGCGACCAGGGCGACGGCAAGAACAGTTGTCAGGGACATTCGGGGCAATTTCACAACGGGCCTCCGCTTGAAGTTTACGGAGACGGCCCGGTCAGAAATCAGCAAACCACCGGACCGCCTCCTTTAGAAGGAGCAAGAGAGGCAACCGTAGGTGGTTTGTCGGAATGTGTATTGTAACGGGCGTTACTAAATCGGGTGAGGTAAAGAAAAAGGCCACCCCGTTGGGTGGCCTTCATTAATCAATACGGGGCGCGCCTTTACTTTCTAAAAGAAGCTCATACTTCTCGCAGTGTAGTTTGTATAAACTAATGGGAATAGTAAAAGATATGAGCAAGCTAAACGAGGACACAAAGACAAAGCCTCGGGCGAGCCAATTGTAACCTACATGAGCTTTGCCCAATGCGACAAGAATCAAGGCAAGCCCCAAAGCCAACGCATAACATAGACAGATGGCGGCTTGTCGACGCATTTTCGATTCAAAAGTGTCCTGATATGCTTGCACTTGTTCCCAGGAAAAAGAGGCAACTGTTGAATCTAGACTACCAACAAGCGCGATCATCGACACAGAAAATCCTATAAAAATTGGAAAAATCTTGATGGCGACCCTTAAGATTTCGTCAAGTTGCTGAATGAAAAAAGGAATTGCCCACGCTACGGCGGCGCTCAATAGGAGCGCGACGCCGACAGCTATTAAATAGATTGGTGTAAACCTTTCGTTTTCACCAACGCCTTTGCGGGTTGAGAATTTCATTCTTGAACTCCACGAGTTTATTGACGGCTTCCGTTCGGAACACGCTTTTGCCGAACGGCTCAAGCCTTTCCTTTTTGGAGATGGTAATATCCTTTTGCGTGATGATTTTACCATCGTTTGTTTCTATCCTGTATCCGTCTTCGCCATCAAGGATTTCCTCAGCTACATCATTTGCCCAATTGGTTTGGGTCACGTCTCCTTTTTTAGGAATCGAAATTTGCAGCTTAACCTGCCCTCTGGAGGCGCGCATTGCCTCTACCAATTTTTTGTCTCTTTGGGTCAAGTCGGCAATCATTGTCCGTAGCAAGCCCTTTTTCTTGACACGATCAAGACGGTCAAAGGCTGGAGAGTCAAGAGCCGCATCCAGACGGATAGAATGTACCCCTGACTCCTTGATCACTTTAATTTTTTCAAAATTGGCAGGACGGTTGATTTGCAGACTCGCAACGTGCTCGTCCAGTTGCGCCTCAGTAAAGAGCGCCAACAGGTACGCGGGGATAGCCTCCACCCGAAGGACAGAACAACAGACAAAAATATCATTGTTGACGACGCAACAAATTACATCCCCATCTGAAAATTCGTTTCCTTCTGCGGCTTGCGCGGTTCGCAATTCCATCTTTTCGACCGAAAGCTCGTCCGTTGGAATGACCGTAGCATCTTCACCTAAAACGGCGGCAGAAAATTGAAAAAGGAAATATCCCTTACGATCTTCGTCAAACCAATTCCCAAACCATGTTTTTCCAGCAAATTCTACCTTGCGTTGATCTACATACGGCAACTCGTCATATGCTTTTCGTAAATACGATTCAAGGGTCTCACTTTGCTTTCCATCTAAATCATCAAAATCGGCTTTGAGATAGTGTAGCGTTTTTGGCTTTTTTTGAGCTTTAGCCATTCCTTGTCCTCCAAAACAGTAACGCACGTTACAGTTTCCATCATTCTGCACAGGACCCTCACCCCGGCACAATTATATAGCGGTCCGCCTAATCGCTTACCATTAACCTAAAAAATGGGGCTTCTCACATTAAGGCCCCTTATTTTATTTGCATAACCAAGTCCTCCCCCGATGCGGAGAATGGACGATCTAAAAATACAGACTTTGCCTGTCTCTTTTGCAAAATCAAGGCCTCGCCGGACTCGGCAATACCTATTCTTATGTGGTGCCCCCAAGCGCGATATTCACTTGGGATTGTGCCGCCGTCGTCGGTCACCACAAACTCTAGCCAAGTGACGGTCGTGTCCTCCGGCAGATCGTCCCACGGGGTGTCTGCTAACGGTTATAGTTTGATCTCAAGGAATTCGTTTACTTCCTCGAACGGTTTGTCTTGCAACAGAGACACCGCAGCGCGCTTGTTTGTGGCAATGATTTTTCCGTCCACCCCGATATAAATGAATATATGATGACCATAGCAGTGCCTCAGCTTGCGGGGAAGGTTCGCGTCTTCCCGAACTTTAAATTCCAAGAAGATCATTTCGGGATGTTCCCCACTATTCAAATAAACCTCAAAAGCAGGATGAACCTTAAGAAAGTCCATTTCGGAGTAGTATTTGATGAGCCCAGGGAAATGCTTTTCAATATTCGGCATGGTCCTGCGGAGCAGTTCCACGGTCTCCGGCGGCGTGTCGGCGGGCAAGGTCAAAGTGAACACGGGTTCATTTCCGTTGCTACAGGCAGTCAAAAAAAATACCAGCAAAATTATGACGCTAATGCTTTGTAACGTCTTCATCATGGATTTATCCTACAAGATATGTATTTGATCGTTTATGCCGACCCCTCATCCCGGCAATTGATTGCAGCGGTCCGCCGAGCCGCTTATCCTGTATCCTTCAAGTTTTTCTTCTTGTGTTGCGCGAGAAGAGCACTCGTCGTTTCCAGATTACGTTGTGCGTCTTCGGGGCTGTGCCTGTAATTGTCCAGCAGAGCCGCCTCCCTTGGCGTCAACTCCTGTCGGGGAGGCTCCTCTCCGCCAAGGAGGAGCCAATTTGCATCTAATCCATAATCTTCAATCAACGCCTTTAAAAAAGACGCACTCGGATCGTTGTCCCCCTTTTCATAGCGGGCCAACGTATTTCTATTAAGACCATATTTTTCGGCGAACTCCTTTTGGGAGACTCCGCCTCGGATAGTTCTTATCCGATCTCCAACAGTTTCATTAGGCACAAGAATCCCTTTGCTCGAAAAAACGAGCTTGACAATGCTCTAAATTTAGAGCAATCAATAAACACGAACCGCGCCAAAGCGCGTTAAACGAACTCAAAAAAAAGGAACTATACCATGGTCAAGAAGACCTCCAAGCAACTCCTTACCCCGGATGAGGCACGGGCAAAGCTGGATGAGCAGGGATTATCCATTGCTCGATGGGCCGTCCAGCACGGCCTGAATCCCAACACTGTCAGTGACCTCCTTAATGGTCGGAAAAAAGGCGTTCGCGGCGAATCTCATAATGCCGCCGTTCTTCTCGGATTGAAGCACGGCAAGATTGCGAACCGTCAACAGACCGCAACCGCGATGAATGCATAGAACAAAAAAAGGAATTTCTTATGTGCATATTCAATGTATTTTTCGACAACAGGCTTTCACAAACTCCTTTAACCGAAAGCTTAGAAGGCCTCCAACCTATACTTCGCACCTCCGAAGAAGTTCGGGCTGAATTCAAACGCAAAGGCATCTCCATTTCTCAGTGGGCGATAGCCAACGCCTTCCCGCCTAATCTCGTTTACGATGTTCTTGCCGAACGGCGCAACCCGACGCGCGGCCAAACGCACAGGATCGCGGTGACCCTCGGCCTCAAGGATGGCGAGATCGTGAATGATCAGGAACTCGCCACTGCCATCGGAGCATAAGCTCATGATCCTTTCTATACCTACCACAGGACAGGGATGCAATGTCTAATCGACGGTCAAAATTAGACACGCGCATGGTGCAAATG
>NZ_WUEH01000036.1 GCF_010468615.1 Pseudodesulfovibrio sp. JC047
TTTGACAATTTGCCCCAACAAAAAAACGGCCCCCGCCGGGAGGGCATGGAAGCGGTTCGGGTGCGCAGCACCCACCCTGGCTCCGCGCCAAAGGCGCATTCCTCTCTTTTTTTCTCTCCAAAAGGCACCGCCGCTGCGAGCGTCCTTTTTTAAGAACGTTGCAAGCATCCTTATTTTGGCACGCTGCAAGCGGCATCCCCTTTTCTCAAAAGGCCGGCTGCTCGAAGCCCCCCCCCTCAACACATAATCTGATAGAGTGCCCCCCACCCGCTGAGGTGGGTCTCAATGTGGTGGCCTTTCAGACCGGTTTCACTGAAGAGGGCTTCCATGCCGTTGCGGGCCATGTATTCCTTGAAGTATCGATGGTGATCTTTTCCTGCAATCCGTTCAATGAGCCGAATGATCCGGTGCGTCCACGGTGAAACCCCAGCGGGTGGCGTGGCATAATCGGCGATGAGAATCTGACCACCCGGTTGGACCACCCGCACCGCTTCCGTGAGAATGGCACAGCCGAGACCGAAGGGCTTTTCGTGAAGAGCGAAACTGAGTGTGGCCGCAGCAAAGGTGCTGTCGTCAAAACTCAGCGACGTGGCGTCTTCGCGGATGAAGACACCGTGGGGACGCTTGGCACGAGCCACGGCCAACATTGAGCGGGAAATATCCACCCCTGTACTCGGTATCCCGGCGGAATTGGTCATGCCAACAAGTAATCCGGTCCCACAACAGAGATCAACGAGTGAATCAACTGCAGTGCGGGTGAGATGCCTGACCATGGCACGATGCATGGACCGTAATGCCGGACCGACAATCGGGTCGTACAGAGAGGCCGTGCAACTGTATTCACTCATCGGTGTCACCGGGCGTTGGCCTTGAGCAGTTTTTTGATGCTGGCGTCAGAAATCTGATGTTCCCGCATGATTTTTTGCAATTCGCCTGAATTAATCATTTCCGGAATACGTCGGTCATAGATGTTTCGGAATAAACGTCCCTGCGGAGTCGGGGGGAAAATGAGATGTGCTTTCATGCTCGCGAGCGGGGTGATGGTGAATTTTGTGGAGGGAAGTTGGGCTTCGTCCATCGCTTCCTTGAGGAGTGTCCTGTCGTCGATGACAAAATCAATGGTTTTTCGATCCAGCATTTCGATGGCGGAACTCAAATCATAGGTTTGACGGGGGGTGAATCGGACGGGAAGCAGGGATTTGAAATCATACCCGTGAAGATACGCGACCTTTTTTCCGGCCAGAGAATCCAGCCCCGTGTACGTGGTGCCCCGGAGAGACATGACAGCCATGGTGTACATGGCGAGCGCGTGACGACCATGAAGCACATCTGTGCGTTGAGTCTCGATGTCGAGCGTGCAGTTGATGACGCCGGATTGGAGAGCCTTGATCGCACGGGTGTACGGTACTTCCTGATGGATCAGTTCATAGCCTTCGGGTTCGTAGACCCGGATCAAGATGTCGGTCAGGAGACCTGAATTCCCTTTCTGGATGGCACTGCCGATGTAGGGCATACCGAAAACACAGATTTTGGGCACTGGCCATTCTGGGTAGCCAGCGAAAAGAGGTCGCGGAGATATCGCCAGAGCCGTGAAGATGAGGAGGCTTGTATGGAAAAGTGCTTTTTTGTTCACCGTGCGACTATTGGCCATTTTGGCCCTGAGGGCAACAAAAAAAGCCTGTTGGGCAAGGGGAAAGTCCTCAATTGGCAGCTCGTTGTTTTGCATGCTATGTATGAGACAAAATGGGGAGTCATATGAAATTTTCAGGCGTGAATTTGCTCGATGAATTGGTCCGGCCCGAATTGGCGGAATTGCGGGCCGTTTTCCATGAACAGACGTTTCCCAAGGGCAATGTCGTTTTTCGACCGGATGTCTCGGACAATGAAGTCTTTATCATCGCCCGGGGGCGGGTGCGTGTCTATCTGGCCTATGAAGACAAGGAATTTACCCTGGGTATCTTGAATCCAGGCGATTTGTACTCCACCCACGCCGGATGCTTTGTCCAGGCTTTTGAAGATGTGGATTTGTTAGTGGCCGATGTCCAATCCGTGAAACGGTGGATGACCGAGGTGCCGCTTTTCACCCGGACCATGGTCCGTGTTCTGGGGCATATCTTGCAGAATTCCTTTTCCATTATCGGCAGCCTGGCGTTCAAGGACATTTATAATCGTTTGCGGGATTACATTGAACGCGAAGCGCGGGAAACGGGCATTCCCGACGGGGACGGTCTGCTGCTCAATCTGGATTTGACGATTGAACAACTCGGGCAGCTTTTGGGTGCGTCCCGGCAAACGGTTTCGACTCTACTCAATAACATGGAACGTTCCGGACTCATGGAAAAACGAGGACGTGGAACCTATTTTATCCCGGATGTGGATGCCTTGCATTCGGCTATTGGGGAATAGGGGTGAAAAACGGTCTGATTATGCCTTTTTTCGCGTCATTTGTCGGCTATCTGACATACACATCTTTTTGAATGGTGTATTCACCAAGGCAGTATACGGTTTTTTGCGAGTCCTCCGGGCCACGCCGACCACTGCCCGGGAAATCAGGAAAAGGAGAAAAGTATGGCCAGAGAACCAAGATCGATCGATGAATTGACCATTTGGGAAGATGCCAAGGCAATGCTGCGAAAAGCGAAACGGGAAGGAGTCGAGACCGTTTATGACCGTTTGGAACAGCAAACTCCACACTGTAAATTTTGTGAACTGGGAACCACCTGTCGGAACTGTACCATGGGACCGTGTCGCGTCAGCGAAAAACGGCCCCGTGGCGTCTGTGGGGCTGATGCCGATGTGATCGTCGCCCGGAACTTTGGCCGGTTCGTGACTGGTGGCGCGGCTGCACATTCGGATCATGGACGCGATCTGATGGAAGTTTTCGAAGCCCTTGTTCAGGGTGATGCGCCACATTACAAAATTACCGATGAAGCCAAGATGCTTCGGCTTGCCGGAGAGGTCGGCATCGAAACCGAAGGTCGTGAAAGCATGGAAGTCGCCAGTGACCTCGCGGAATGTTTTTTCGGGGATTTCGGATCTCGCAAGAAATCCATTTCCCTGTTGTCCCGGGTGCCGGATGTCCGCAAGGAAAAGTGGGCCAAGCTGGGCATGACCCCGCGCGGTGTTGATCGCGAAATCGCGGAAATGATGCACCGCACGCACATGGGCGTTGATAATGATGCGGCCAATACGATGATTCATGCGGCCCGGACCGCACTGGCCGACGGCTGGGGTGGGTCCATGATTGGCACTGAATTGTCGGATGTTCTTTTCGGGACCCCGACTCCGAGCCGGTCTACCGCCAATCTCGCAGTCATAAAAGAAGACATGGTCAACCTGCTGGTACACGGGCACAGCCCCGTGGTGTCTGAAATGATTCTGGCCGCTGCTCGTGAACCGGAAATCGTGGCGCGCGCCAAGGAACTCGGTGCCAACGGTATCAATATTGCCGGATTGTGCTGTACCGGCAATGAGTTGCTCATGCGGAAGGGCATTCCCATGGCGGGCAACCATCTCATGACCGAATTGGCGATCATCACCGGCGCGGTCGAGGCTGTTGTGGTTGATTATCAATGTATTATGCCGAGCCTTATCCAGGTTTCCGGCTGTTATCATACCAAGTTTATCGACACCACGGAAAAGGCCCGTTTCACTGGCGCGATTCATTTTGATTTTGAACCGCATACCGCCTTGGAACAGGCACGGAAAATTGTGTCCATCGCCGTCGAAGCCTTTGCCGAACGTGATCCGAGCCGGGTGGAAATTCCGGGTGAACCCATTGAGGTCATGACCGGATTTTCCAACGAAGCCGTTATCGAAGCGTTGGGCGGGTCGCTTGATCCATTGGTCAAGGCCATTGCCGATGGTGACATTCGCGGTGCGGTCGGTATTGTCGGCTGCAACAATCCCAAGATCAAACACGATTCCCTCAATGTGGGGCTGGCCAAAGAGCTTATCAAGCGAGATATTCTCGTGTTGGTCACGGGGTGTGTGACCACCGCCGCAGGCAAGGCCGGATTGTTGGTGCCAGAAGCCATTGAAATGGCCGGTCCAGGGTTGAAGAAAATCTGTGGAGCACTCGGTGTCCCGCCGGTTTTGCACTATGGGTCCTGTGTGGACAACGCCCGTATCATCC
Source organism: Pseudodesulfovibrio sp. JC047 (assembly GCF_010468615.1). NCBI lineage: Bacteria > Pseudomonadati > Thermodesulfobacteriota > Desulfovibrionia > Desulfovibrionales > Desulfovibrionaceae > Pseudodesulfovibrio > Pseudodesulfovibrio sp. JC047. Next base: position 4,136 of record NZ_WUEH01000036.1, read on the forward strand.
AGTTGTGCGGAGCCTTGGCCAAGGCGTTGAACGTGGATATTTCCGATTTGCCCGTGGGCGCGTCGTCGCCGGAGTGGTATTCGGAAAAGGCTGCGTCCATTGGTCTCTACGCCGTGGCGTCGGGTATCTATACCCATCTTGGCCATCCGCCGAATATTCTCGGGTCCGAAACCGTGACGAATCTGGCTGTTTCCGGGCTGGAAGATCTGGTAGGCGCGTCCTTTTTCATTGAATCAGACGCGGTCAAGACCGCCGAGATGTTCGATGAACGGATCAAGGCCAAACGCAAGGCGCTTGGGTTAAGCGAGTAGGAAAAACTATGACGGGCAGGGAAGGGGAGGACATTTTCTTTCTCTGTCCTTTAATTCGTCTTTCCTCTGATACCGTGACGGGGTTCAAGTTTTTTTTAAGATGGTGTGTCTTCGGAGGTCGTTTCATGAAGATAGCTTTTGCCGGAAAAGGTGGGGTTGGCAAAACCTCCCTGGCAGCGTGGACAGCGGATTGGTTGGCCCGAAACGGAAAGAACGTGTGGTTGGTGGACGCGGATACCGCGCTGTCGTTGGGACAGGCTTCCGGACTGTCTCCTGACCAGTTGCCTCAACCGCTTATTCAGCGAAAAGATTTGGTGCGTGAACGTATCCACGCCGGGGGATTTTTGAATCTGAATCCGGAGGTGGGCGATTTGCCGGACGAGCTGGCCGTTGACGTGCCGCTCGGAGGCGATCCCGCGCCGGGGGTAACGCCTGGTCACAAACGGTTGCTGGTCATGGGAGCGGTGACCAATGCGGGCGGCGGGTGCGCGTGTGATGCCAATGCTCTCTTGAAGGCGGTGCTGGCACATATTGTCATGGACCGGGATGAATGGGTGCTGGTCGATTTGGAGGCCGGGGTGGAACATCTGGGTCGAGGGACCGCCACCCATGTGGACGGGCTGGTGATCGTGTCGGAACCATCCATGCGCAGCTTGCAGACCGGCGCGGTCGTGGGGCGCATGGCCGCCGATCTTGGCCTGACCAATCAGGCATTGGTGGTCAATCGCTATGTCGGAGGTGAAATTCCCGTTCTGGATGGTCTTCCCGAATGGTCGCTTTCCATTCCCGCTCTTTCCGGTTTGCAGGATCGACAGATGATGAACGCTTCGGTCCTGAATCTTCCAGAAAGGGACATGGTGGACGCAACGGTTGCCCGATTATTGGATTCATTGGCTGAATCACCTGTTTTCATGGACGCTGGATAGGACGCTGTCCATTGTCTTCCCCTCAAAGGAAAGGGCCTGCGATCATGTGATCGCAGGCCCGTGTTGTTCAATGAAACGGCAGGGAATCATTCGCGAGAACCATTTGTCCCTGCGGCGATGTCGTTGATTTCATGCAGCGCCTTGCCGCGTGCTTGTGCCAGCTTCTTCCATTTGCGTTTTTCCTTTTTCAAGGCTTCGATGGTGTGCAACAGGTTTTGGACCGTGTGGGCCGGATACCCGTGTGTCCCACGGTTTCCCCTGCGCAGTTCCTCGTCGTTGCTTTGACGGATCGCAATCAGTTGATTGGCATCAAGAATCATCGACGTGCCCTATGAACGCTGTTTAGGCGGTTTCGCAAAAGGTTTGCTGGGAATACTCAAGACGGTCCTTGTACTCTTCCTGCTTCCCTTTGTTCCACCGATTGACGGGGCGGTAATAGCCGACCACCCGGGTGTAGACTTCGGTTTCCTTGTTGCAGGTCGGGCACTGGAAGTGCTCGCCGTAGATGTATCCGTGATCTTCGCAGACCGAAAAGGTCGGCGTGACGGAAATGTACGGAATTTTGGTCTTGGTCATGGCCTTGATGAGGAAGTTTTTGACGCTTTCTTCATCCGGAGCAGCTTCACCCAGGAAGGTGTGGAACACGGTCCCGCCGTTATACAACGTCTGCAACTTGTCTTGGTGTTCCAAGGCAAAGAAGACGTCCGAACTGGAGCCGACAGGCAGCAGCGTGGAGTTGGTATAATATGGCGTCTTGTCGCCCGAAGTGTAGATGTCGGAATACAATTCCTTGTCGATCTTGGCCAGACGATAGCAGGTGCCTTCGCCCGGTGTGGCTTCAAGGTTGTACAGGTTGCCGGTTCCTTCCTGGAATTCGACGACCAGTTTGCGCAACAGGTTGAGCGTGCGCTGCATCAGGTTTGAGCCGGATTCGGTATTCACCCCTTTGCCGAGCAGGTTCATGCATGCTTCATGACCACCGATGAGACCGATGGTGGAGAAGTGCCCCTTAAAGCCGTTTTTCAAGTACCGGCGGGAGAATGGGAACATCCCGGCGTTCAGGTTCTTTTCAACGACTTTGCGTTTGAATTCCAGCGATTCACTGGCCAGATGCGCATATTCGGTCACAAGATCGAGGAAGTCTTCTTCGTTGTGCGCCAAATACGCGAGTTTGGACAGGTTCAGTGTGACCACGCCGATGGAGCCGGTCAGGTCGCCTGCACCGAACAGACCGCCGGTCTTTTTGCGAATTTCCCGCAGGTCCATCTGGAGACGGCAGCACATGGAACGGACATCTTCCGGGTTGAGATCGGAATTGATGAAGTTCTGGAAGTATGGTGCGCCGTACTTGGCAGTCATCTTGAGCAGCAGCTTGCCTTCATCGGATTCCCAGGGGAAATCCTTGGTCACGTTGTACGTGGGGATGGGGAAGGAGAAGATGCGGCCATCGGCATCGCCCTCGATCATGACTTCCAGGAACGCCCGGTTGATCATGGCCATTTCCTCGGCGTATTCGCCATAGGTGGAATCCTGCAACTTGCCGCCGATGATGATGGCTTCCTTGGCAATGTGAGACGGTGGCACGAAATCGAAGGTGAAGTTGGTGAACGGGCTTTGACCGCCCCAGCGGGACGTGGCGTTCAGGTTGTGCAGCAGCTTTTGAATCTGCTGTTTGACGGTTTCGTAGCTCAGACCGTCGTACCGAATGAAAGGTGCGAGATAGGTGTCCACATTGTTGAACGCCTGTGCTCCGGCCCATTCGTTTTGCAGCGTGCCGAGGAAGTTGACGATCTGGCCGCAGGCCGAGTCAAAATGCTTGGCCGGGGTGGATGAGCAGCGATCCCGCAGGTTGAATCCTTCCAGCAACAGGTCCCGCAGGCTCCAACCAGAGCAATATCCGGCCAGTCCAAAGGATAAGTCATGGATGTGGAAATAGCCGTGGGTGTGGGCCATGCGGACTTCTTCGGGATACTTTTCCAACATGTATCGGGCCTGCACCGCGCCAGCCATGTGCAGAATGAGCCCCTGATAGGAGTGGACCATATTGGAGTTTTCGCTCACGCGCCAATCCACGTTGTCCAGATAGCTTTCAGTCACGCCGGAAATGTCGAGATAGGCGTCGTTTTGTGTGCGCAGTTCTCTGCGTTTTTCTCTGTATATGATGTAGCGTTCAGCGACCTTGTACAACCGGGCTTCCATGAGCACCTGTTGGACCATGTCCTGCACTTGTTCCTGTTCGGGAACGTCAACACCGTCGAGTCTTTTTTCAACTTTTTTGGCCAGTCTATTTGCGAGCAGTGGGTCTTTGATACCACTCCCCTTGAGGGCCTTGAAAATGGCTTCGCCGATGCGTTTGGTTGACCAGGTCTCGATACAACCGTCACGTTTTTGAATCTGAATTGGCATAAATTTCCTGTGGCAAACAGTCTCATGCGGAAGGGAGCAACACCGGGATGATTCGGCGTCGCGTTGTTTGCCCTGTTGCCGGTATGATTGACGCGGCAGGACCGCAGAGAATCAGGCAACTGTTATCTGGTATGAACTTTCGTGTCCGTGTACGGATTCCGCGGACCGTCACCGACAGAAACGCTTCAGGTAGGTCTTCTGGCTTTCCTCAAACATTCCGCCTTCCCACATGACAGCAGTGGCTTTCTGGAATGATATTCAAAGAGGATTACAGCGGCGGGACCGCTCCGGTTTTACACCGGATTCCCTGTTATGGCCTGTGGCCACCTGAAGGACATCGTGATCTGGAGAACCTATCTGAAGGTTGCGGCGAGCGCAAGAAGGAAGGCGCAAATTTGCGAGGTCGAAACACGATTTGTGTCGTCAATTTTGCCTGTATGCGAGTGATGACAGGGAGGCACGGAAAACTGTTTTTTTTGTGGGTGGAAGTGTGTCTGGTCTCTTCCAGAGGCGAAAAGACTTTCGTTTTGTTGATTCATATTCGGGGAAAATGATTTTCATCCGCTTTTTGTCGGGAAATTATCTTTTCGCCAAGCGGAACGGTTGACTCCCTTCGAGATATTGGTCATAGAGCACGCCGCTTGAAAGTTTGCAGAGTTATGGACGCCTTCTTGACGTTCCGGTTTTCAGTCCTTCGTCGTGTTTTTCATAATGTAATGCCTCCATTTCAGCAGACGGCCTGACCAGGCTCGTCACCCTTGTCTGCACCGGGATATGCCCGGTGTGTGCCCATTGCTGTTGCCGCTGTATGCGGACGATACTCTCTCAACCGATGAAAGGATTTTTTGTGGAAACACCTTCTCTCTCTGTGGCCGGCACCGATGGCAGTGTTCAGGCCGATATTTTTTCCGGGCTGACCGTTGCTCTGGCCCTTGTCCCCGAAGCCGTGGCCTTTTCGTTTGTCGCGGGCATTTCTCCCATAATCGGCCTGTATGGCGCGTTCATGATGTGTCTTATTACCGCTGTGTTGGGTGGCCGTCCCGGGATGATCTCCGGTGCCACGGGAGCCATGGCGGTCGTCATGGTCAACTTGGTGCTTGAAGGAAATGCGCTTGGGGGTCCTGGTTCCCATGCCGGTCTGAACTATCTGTTTTGTACGCTGCTGCTTGTCGGTGTTTTCCAAGTCCTTGCCGGTGTCTTTCACCTCGGCAAATTCATCCGCATGGTGCCCCGGTCTGTGATGATGGGGTTTGTCAACGGGCTGGCCATTGTCATTTTTCTGTCCCAATTGAAAATGTTTCAGTCCGGTGGCGCATGGTTGCAGGGACCGTCTTTGTGGACCATGGCCGGTTTAGTCGTCCTGACCATGGCGATTCTGACCGTTGTGCCCAAAGTGTCCGCAAAGGCTCCGGGTGCGCTTATCGCCATCATTGCCGTGTCCCTATTGGTTGTTTTTACTCAGATAGACACTCAGACGGTGCTGTCTTTCATTCAATCCAACGGTGGAACCGGCATCAAGGCCGGACTCCCTTCGTTTGCCATTCCGAGCGTGCCGTTCACCATGGAAACCGTGGTGTTTATCACGCCATACGCACTCATTCTGGCCGCTATCGGATTGATCGAATCCCTGATGACCTTGTCGCTTATCGATGAATTGACGGAAACACGCGGCTCCGGCAATCGGGAGTGCATGGCTCAGGGAATCGCCAACTTCGTCAACGGACTTTTTGGCGGCATGGGCGGATGTGCCATGATCGGGCAGAGTATGATTAATGTGACATCCGGCGGCAGAGGCCGTTTGTCCGGCATTGTTGCGGCCGGGGCCTTGCTGTTTTTCATTCTGTTCACATCGCAGTATATTGAACAGATCCCCATCGCTGCACTGGTCGGTGTCATGTTCATCGTGGTCATCAAGACCTTTGCCTGGAGCACATTCAATATCATGAATAAAATTCCCAAATGGGATGTGTTGGTTATCGTGTTGGTGACCGTGTTGACGGTGCGATATGATCTGGCCGTTGCCGTGCTGTGTGGCGTGGTCGTTTCAGCGTTGACCTTTGCCTGGAAAAATGCCGCTCGAATTCGCGTTGAATCCAAAGTGGATACACATGGAATTAAGCATTACACCATTCATGGACCACTGTTTTTTGCTTCCACTTCGCTTTTCCTCCGGCAGTTTTCGGTGCAGGACGATCCCGAAGAGGTCATCATTGATTTTCAGGAATCCAGAATCATGGATCAATCTGCCATTGAGGCGATCAATACGGTTGCCGAGAAATATCATCGCGTGGGGAAATCCATTCACCTTTGGCATTTGAGTACGGATTGTGTCCGGCTCGTCAAACGGGCTCAGAAAATCTGTGTCGTGAATGTGCTGGCCGATCCCGATTATTTTGTGGGCATCGATAACTATCGATTGTACAAGGAACATTTGGAATTCGAATCGTTGTGATGCTGCTGTTTTTTTGTTGTAAAAAAAGCCCGGAAAATTCAATTTTCCGGGCTTTTTCAGAGGCGGTTATTGACAACCGAGACGTGCGCTTCCGTGAACGGCCTTATCCCAGACGTCGGGCGAATTCCGATACGATGATCGCCCCGGCCTGTGCCACATTCAGCGAGTCGAATTGTCGCAAAAACGGGACATGCAGGCTGTGATGACAGTATTTGGACACCCCTGGGCGTATGCCCTTTTCTTCGTTGCCAAGGACCAGAACGGCGGGGGAAGCCAAGTCCGCTGTATATACGTTGGCCGAATCCGAGGTCATGCGCGCCGCGTACAACGTATAGTCATAATTGACGCAATCCTTCATGGCATTGGCCATGTTGCCGACCTTGGCCACGGCCAATTTGTTGAGTGCGCCCGCTGAAGACCGCAGTGCTCCGGCTCCCAGATAGGCTCCATGATGCTGGCAGACAATGAGTCCGGCTCCGCCAAGGGCATGAACTGTTCTGGCCAGCACGCCCACGTTGCCGGTGTCCTGCACCTGATCGAGAGCGACGATGAGCGGCAGCGGCGCATCGACCGCCTCTTCGAGAAGTTGTTCGAGTGGGGTATAGTCCAAAGCGGCACATCGGGCAGCGATTCCTTGGTGATTTCCTCGGTACATATAATCCAGATCCGTGCTCGAGACAGATTTATGTGGCACTTTTTGGGTGCGACATAACTCGAGAATTTCTTCCATGGCGTTATCGCGACGCCCTTTTCTGAAGGCGACAAAGTCAACTTTACGCGGTGTGTCCATGAGAAGTTCTTTGACCGGCTTGTTGCCAACCACGTAAATTTTCCCGTCTTTTTTATCCCGGCCAGTGTTTTGCATTTGTGTATTCCTTTGAATTGTGTGGCAAAAAGTTGCACATGGTTGCGCGTGCCCCGGGCACCGTGTAGGCATTTTACGCTTCTATTGCAATCCTGTGCAAGGTGCGATAGCAGGATAATCACGGACCCCTTGAAGTCGAGATTTTTTCTAGACTTCCATAAATCAGGCTTATCTGGTAACGGAGTGCGGAAGTTGGAGGATAATTTGAAAGTTTTCAAATATGGATATTGGCTTGTGATGACGGTGTGTATTGCAGGCTTTGCGGCGGGCTGTACAGCCAACAAATCGCCTCAGGCCACCTTGCCTGTGCAGGAAGTGTTTTTCGAGAGCCAAGTTCCGGAGGATGCCGAGGAACTGGAACCGGAAATCATTGCCACCCCCGAAGGCGTGGAAGACCACCTGAGTCAGACTGAACAAGCGGTGCTCAATCAACGCTTTGGATTGCTGTTCGACCTTGAACAGCATGAATCCAAAGACGTGGAATTATTCTTTACATTCTACACGCATAAAGCCCGGAAGACCATGGTGCGGTGGCTGAAACGTTCTCAGCCGTATTTGCCGTATGTGCGACGTGTCTTCACCCAGTACGGCCTCCCTCAGGACCTGGTCCTGTTGCCGTTTGTGGAGTCCGGATACAATGTGAGTGCCTATTCCTGGGCCGGAGCTGGCGGGATGTGGCAGTTCATGCGCGGGACTGGTCGAATTTATGGGCTTCAATCGGATTGGTGGATCGATGAACGACGTGATCCATACAAGGCCACTGACGCGGCTGCTCGTCATTTGAAGCATCTTTATGAGAAATTTGGCGACTGGTATCTTGTTCTGGCCGCATATAATGCTGGTGAAGGTAAGATTTCCCGTGCGCTGAAACAGGCCAAATGCGACACCTTTTTCGAATTGACGGAAAGGAATCGTAAATTGTCCCGTCGTACCCGTCTGAAAAAGGAAACCAAGCAATACGTTCCCAAATTTATCGCCATATCGAAAATCTTTCAGAACCTCGATTCTCTGGGGTTCGAGCCTGTTTCCTGGGAAATGGAAGAAGAAGTCGTGCCAGTGAAGATTCCTGGTGGAACCGACCTTTTGGCGTTGGCTCGGGAAGGGGGCATGAGTTGGAAGGAATTTCATGCGCATAACCCGGCGTTTCGGCGTCAGGTCAGCCCACCACACATAAAGGCTACAGCGTATCTGCCCATGAAGAAAGCCGATACGATGATGGCCTATCTGGCGGACCCCGGTTCTCGTCCCTATGCGGGATACAGCCGCTATCGTGTGCGCTCCGGTGATTCCTGGTGGCGTATTTCCCGTCGCTATGGCGTCCCTATCGCCGTGTTGAAAAATGTGAACAATACCCGGTCCAATCGGTTGAAGCCCGGGCAATATGTCATGGTCCCAGCCAAAGGCTCCAAAAAATCCGTGACCGCATCTTCATCCAAGACCCGGGCTATCGCGGTCAAGCGTGGCAATTATGTTGTCCGTTCCGGGGACACCCTGTGGTCCATTTCGCAAGTTTTTGGCACGACCGTGAATACATTGAAACGGTCCAACGGTCTTCGGTCCAGTCGACTTAAGATCGGTCAGAAATTGTATATCCCCAACAGTTCCAACGCAGCGACCAAGCAGGCCGTGAAAAATGCCGGTAAGGTCAAGACCCAATTGGTCAAGTACAAGGTGCGGCGTGGGGACAATCTGACGTCCATTTCCCAAAAATTCGGGGTTAAGGTTTCTGATCTTCGTCGCTGGAATTCCTTGAATTCTCGAGGAACCATCTATGCGGGACAACGCCTCAAGGTGTACGTCCAATAGACGGCCATTTATAGCACGTGCAATCGCCCGGTTCGTTTTTCGAGCCGGGCGTTTTTTTTGACAGACCGAGATGACCAAAGGCGTATGGGCAAATCCGTCTCTGGAAAATCAGACGGAACCCTTGGCAGAAAAGGGTTTACAGGCTCGTGGAATTCCGCTACGTACAGTACTCTTCTTATTATGAAAGGTGGGCAGTTTATCGTATAATGCGTTTGAATTGCAGCTTTTTCTTCGAAGGAGCGTAAGGGTGCGGGAAGCGGTTCGAACGAACTGACCGAATACCTGGGGCTCGACTGCCTCGGAAACGATGACCCGAGTGTTGCTGGTCTCGCATCTTGAAAATATACGTTAATACTACTTTGCCCCGAGGTCCGTTGTGGAGGTAACCCATGGAAAAAACTACTGAATCTGTTGAAGTCCCCGAAATGGACATGGAAATGAATTTTGCGGATGCTCTTGATGAGTATCTCAATTCCGATTTCGGAGATCTGGACGAAGGCACCATCGTTTCTGGTGAAGTCGTCAAAATCGACAAGGATTATGTGCTCGTTGATGTGAATTTCAAGTCCGAAGGACAAATTCCCGTTTCCGAGTTCACCGAAGCTGATGGAACCGTATCCATCGCAGTCGGTGAAAAGGTTGACGTATTCGTCGCCCGCAAAAACGAAGCCGAAGGCACCATCTACTTGTCCCGTGACAAGGCCAAGCGGATGCAGCTTTTTGATAAACTGGAAGAACTCCAGGAGAAGGACGGCGAAGTCGTCGGTCGCATCATCCGTCGTATCAAGGGTGGTTACACCGTTGATCTCGGTGGCGTTGAGGCTTTCCTGCCCGGTTCTCATGTTGATCTGCGCCCGGTCCCTGACATGGACGCTCTGGTCAACCAGGAATTTGATTTCAAGATTCTCAAGATCAACCGCCGTCGTTCCAACGTCATCGTTTCCCGCCGTGTGCTGCTCGAAGAGCACCGCAGCGAGCAGCGTGACAAGTTGCTCGGCACCCTCGAAGAGGGCCAGGTTGTGGAAGGTAAGGTCAAGAACATCACCGAATACGGTGTCTTCATCGACCTCGGCGGCCTCGACGGTCTGCTCCACATCACTGACATGTCCTGGAAGCGCATCAAGCATCCCAAGGAAATGGTCAACCTGGGCGACGATCTCGAACTGAAGATTTTGAACTTCGACCGTGAAGGTCAGAAGGTCTCTCTCGGACTCAAGCAGCTTGTGCCTGATCCTTGGGAAAATATCGCTGAAAAGTACCCCGAAGAGTCCCGCTTCACCGGCACCATCACCAATCTCGCTGATTACGGCGCATTTGTTGAGCTGGAGAACGGCGTTGAAGGTCTGGTTCACATCTCCGAGATGTCCTGGACCCGCAAGCTCCGTCATCCTTCCCAGATGGTCAAGGTCGGCGAAGAAGTGGAAGTCATCGTGCTCGGCGTGGACCCGGAGAAGAAGCGTATCTCTCTCGGCATGAAGCAGATTTCCCCGAACCCGTGGGATGTCGTGGCTGAGAAGTACCCCGAAGGGACTGTGCTTGAAGGCGCGATCAAGAACATCACCGAATTCGGCGTGTTCATTGGTATTGAAGAAGGCATTGACGGCCTGATCCACGTGTCCGATATCTCTTGGACCAAGAAAATCCGTCACCCTTCGGAAGTCTACAAGTCCGGCGATTCCGTCCAGGCAAAGGTCCTGACCGTCGACAAGGAGAACGAGAAGTTCACCTTGGGCGTGAAGCAGTTGACCGAAGACCCCTGGTCTCATGTTCCTGCCAAGTACCCCGTGGGCCAGAAGGTCAACGGTACCGTCACCAACATTACTGATTTCGGTCTGTTTGTTGAGGTCGAGGAAGGTATTGAAGGTCTGGTTCATGTGTCTGAGATCAGCCGCAAGAAGATCAAGTCCCCCTCCGAGCTGTTCAAGGAAGGCGATGTGATCGAAGCCAAGGTCATCCATGTGTCCGCTGATGAACGCCGTCTCGGCCTGTCCATCAAGCAGACCAAGGAAGAGCCTTCCCGTTCCGGTGGCGGCAAGTCCAAGTCCTTCGGTGGCGGCGGTATCGACGCTGGTTCCACTCTGGGCGACCTGCTCCGCGAGAAGCTTGAAGAAGCTGCTGGCGAGATCCTGAACGAAACGCCTCAAGAAGTTGCTCCTGAAGCCGAGGAAGTTGTGGAAGCCGCTCCCGAAGCCGCTCCCGAAGCCGTTGCTGAAGAGGCTGTTGTGGAAACCGAAGCTCCGGCCGAAGCCGCTGCTGAGGAAGAAGAAACCAAATAAAGCGAGCCCATCATGCGTATGGAAGAAACCAGAATTCGGTTCTCCCAACGCCACCCCCTCCTTTTTGGGGTGATGATGATCATATTGGCCGTGGCCCTTGTTTCAGGGGTCATGGCCTTTTTTCGTTCCATGGGGTGGACGCCGGGCGTGCTTTCTGGTGACAAGATAGGTGTGGTTCATGTGGAAGGCACGATCCTTGACTCCAGGAGTATTGTTTCCTGGATTCATACCCTCAAGCGGGATGATTCGATCAAGGGCGTGTTGTTGCGGGTGAACTCGCCGGGCGGAGCCATTGCCCCGTCTCAGGAAATTTATCAGGCCGTGACAGAACTCAACGCGATCAAGCCCGTGGTTGCATCCTACGGGTCTGTGGCCGCATCTGGTGGGTACTATGCATCAGTGCCTTCCCGGGTTATTTTTGCCAATCCCGGGTCGATTACAGCGTCCATCGGGGTCATGGCCGAGTTTGTGACTGTGACCGAGGCCATGGAAAAGCTGGGGATCAAACCCGAAGTTTTGACCACCGGCAAGTACAAGGCGGCTGGGACGCCCATGCGAGAGCTTTCCGATGCCCAGCGCGAACAAATGCATGGTTTGATGATGGATTTGCACGAGCAGTTTGTCGATGACGTGGCAGCAGCGCGGAATATGGATCGGGCGCAGGTCGCCGCCATTGCTGACGGGCGCGGTGTGTCTGGTCGGCAGGCGTTGGCGCTCGGGTTGATCGATCAACTGGGCAGTATGTCGCAGGCCGTTGATGCGTTGAAAAAATTGTGTGAAATTGACGGTGAAGCGGTCCTCGTCGAGGGACCAGTTGAAGACGTTCCGTTTATTCAGGAAATTCTCGGGTCGATTCAATTCGATTTTTCGTCCAGTCTCCCGCAAGGGTGGACGTTCTCCTACAAATAAGTGGGGGGCTTTGAGCAGCGTGCCTGAAGACGGACGCTTGCAGCGTGCCTGGGGATGCCGCTTGCAGCGGCGGTACTTTTCTTGAAAAAAAGAGAAGAAAAGAGAGGAATGCGCCTTTGGCGCGGAGCCAGGGTGGGTGCTGCGCACCCGAACCGCTTCCATGCCCTCCCGGCGGGGGCCGTTTTTTTGTTGGCGCAGATTGTAATCTCAAACTTAACACTTTCGGGGGGGGGAGTTCCCAAAATGAATGTCCCAT
>NZ_WUEH01000037.1 GCF_010468615.1 Pseudodesulfovibrio sp. JC047
CTGATGATATTTTAATCCTAGCCATGTCGGCCTCCTTTGAGCTTCACTTTTACTGGTACTGTTACCAGATTAAGCCTTGGAGTGCCGACATGGTATTTTTGCAATTTCAAATGAACTATCAAAAAAGTTCAGATTACGGTTTTTGTCTGGTGACATGATATCTTTTGGTCAACGTGTAGAGTCGAGCTCGTGAGATTCCAGCAACTTCACAGGATTTTTTGATATCTCCCCCTGTAATGGTGAAAAGATTGAGCAAATACTGTTTTTCCAGGGTTTCGTAGTGCTTGTGCCGATATTCCTTGAGCGTGGGGAAGCTCTTGGGGTCCAATTGAAGCTGTTCATAGTGTTCATTTTTAAATTTTTCTTTTTCCAAATCATGTCTGGCGACTTCGGCACGAATGGCTCGAGGGAGGTGTCGGGGGTAGAGAATCGCGTCTTTTCCCGCTCGTGAAAGGGCCTGCTCAATGGTGTTTTGCAATTCCCGAATGTTGCCGGGCCATTTGTAACTCATGAGGGCGTCAAGAAAATCGGGTGAAAATCCTTTGCTGGCCAATTTGAGCCGTTTGGAATGATGCTGAACGAATTTACAGGTCAATTCATTGATGTCTTCAGGGATACGCCGGAGCGGGGGAAGCTGCATACGGATACCGCGTAATCGGTAGAAGAGGTCCCGGCGGAATTCATTGTTTTCCACCATGGCTTCCAGATTGCGATTGGTTGCTGAAACCAGTCTGAAATCACTTCGTATTTCATTCACTCCACCAACCGGTCGAAAACTTCTTCCTTCTAAGACCCGGAGAAAGACTTTTTGTAAGGACATGGGGAGTTCGCCAACCTCATCCAGAAAAAGGATACCGCCATCAGCCTGTTTGACGAGACCTGTGGAATGTCGGTCTGCGCTGGTATAAGCTCCCCGTTCATGTCCAAAAAGTAGATTCTCCGCCAGTGTGTCTGGCAAAGCGGCACAGTCCACCACCACAAATGAGCGTTCTTCTCTGTCACTATTTTTGTGAATGGCGCGGGCAAACAGTTCCTTGCCTGTGCCGGTTTCTCCGGTAATGAGGACATTGGCATTGGACCCGGCGGCTTGGGCCAAGGTGTCGAGACAGGACTGGATGAGCCGACTGCTGCCAATGATGCCGGATCGCCGGAGTGAACACCGGATTGCGCCACCATATCGTTCTTCATGATAGTCCATGACACGACGGATCAGAACCAACAACCGCTGTATATTTGGTGGTTTGGTGACAAAATGCCAGGCACCGTTCTGGATGGCTTTTTCCGCCATCTTCGGGTCTCGGCTTCGTGTAATGATAATGACTTCGGGGAAAGAGGGTATTTCCCTGATGGTCGTCAGGTACGCCAAGCTGTCTCCATCAGCCAGATCGTCCCCGAGCAAAACGGCTTTGTATTCGCCGGTGTGCAACAACCCCATTGCACGCGACAGTGTGTCGCAGTCTGTTGTCGGCAGACCATGTGCCCCAAGAGATTTTCCCAGGGTGCGAGTAAAGTGTTTGTCTCCATCTATGATGAGAATTTCTGCCATGACACAGTTCTCCCTCTTCCCTCAAAGACTCCCTCGTAAATATACCATGAATTGTACTGGAATTGTCAAATATTCTTATATGACAAAAATTGTTGGGGAAAAAAGACGTTTTTTCGTGAAATGAGCGTCAAATCTTGTGAGGCAAGACAGTAAAGACTTTTTTGCATCGAAGAGACTTTGAGAGTGGCTGACTTTTAATCTGCATATATATCAATTCATAAATATAATTAAAGTCTCTTGCATGATCCTTCCCGTCTTGTGCGGCAAGACACTTCTTATGGGGCAAGACGTTTTCTTTCTGATTTTCAAGGGGAAATAAACGTTTTTACGCGAGCCTCTCTCTCCATCAATGAGAAATATCTACATATCTGAAAAGCGGTACGCATCTTGTTCTTAGAGAGCAAGAGAGCATTGTCCGAAATGAAGACGGACATCCGGGAAAATGGAATTCTTTCGGGTTCAAGCGAGGTTGCTGCTTCATTGTTGATCAAAAATCGCGAGAGACAGGCAGCACGACAGTCTCATATTCCCCATGTGAACCCCCGGAAAAAAGGAGACAAGCGAAGACGGCAAGGAGGTGTCACGTATGAGGCGTAAATGGGATGCACGGAAAAAAGCGAAAATCGTCTTGGAAGGCCTTATGGGAGGATGCGTTAATGATCTTTGCCGTTCATACGATCTTCGTCCCGGACAATACTACAAGTGGCGCGGCCATTTTTTGGAACGCTGTCATGAAGTTTTTGAACGGCAACCGGGGCCTTCAAGTGAATCGGAACTGGCTGCGGAAAATGAAGAGCTGAAGAAATTGGTTGGCGAGCTGACGTTGGAATTGACCAGCGGCAAGAGTAGCCGTTGATACGTTGAATAAGGGAGGAACCATGGCCAATAAAATCGGAGTGTATATTTGCCACTGCGGTTCGAACATCGCAGGTAAGGTTGATTGCGCTGATGTGGCTCGGTGTGCCGGGAGGCTGAAGGACGTCGTAATTTCAAGGGATTATCAATTCATGTGTTCAGATCCGGGCCAGGAAATGGTCATTCGGGATATCCATGAATTTGGCTTGAATCGAGTGGTGGTCGCATCCTGCTCGCCTCGTCTGCATGAAAAGACCTTTCAACAGGCCTGTGCTCGTGCCGGATTGAATCCGTATTTGCTGCAACATGCGTGTATTCGGGAGCACTGTTCCTGGACAACGGAAGATCCCAAGGAGGCCACAGCCAAGGCAAAACACATTGTTGAAGCGGCTGTTGAACGGGTCGGCGATCATCAGAAACTGTATTCCCGCGAAGTGGAGGTCCTACCGGATGTAATGGTGGTTGGGGCGGGAATCGCCGGGATTCAGGCTGCGCTTGATATCGCCAAGTCTGGGCACAAGGTTCATCTGGTGGAAAAAAGTCCATCCATTGGTGGACATATGGCCCAATTCGACAAGACGTTTCCGACCTTGGACTGCGCGGCGTGTATTTCCACTCCCAAGATGGTGGCGGTCTCGCAGGAGGCGAATATCAATCTCATGACCTGGAGTGAGGTCGTGGATGTTTCCGGATTTGTCGGGAACTACACGGTGACCGTCAAGCACAAGCCTCGGTATGTAGACGAAACTGTCTGTACGGGCTGTGGGGCCTGTCTCGAAAAATGTCCGACAAAAGCCTTGAGCGAATTCAATGAAGGGTTGTCCATGCGCAAGGCGATCTATCGGAATTCACCACAGGCTGTTCCCAGTACACCGGTGATCGATGCCTCGGCGTGCAAGATGATTACCAAGGGCAAATGCGGTATTTGCAAGACCATTTGTCCGACCGGAGCCATTGATTACGACATGAAGGAGACGCACGAGGTTTTCCATGTCGGTTCCATTGTGTTGGCGACCGGCTACGAGGCCATGGACCCGACGCCGTTGCGTGAATATGGGTTTGGCCGTTTTGACAATGTGTATACCGCCTTGCAGTTCGAGCGACTGAACAATGCGGTCGGTCCGACAGAAGGACGGATTATTTTGAAAAATGGTGAAGCGCCCAAGAGTGTCGGCATCATCCATTGCGTGGGCAGCCGTGACACGAATTATCACGAATACTGTTCTCGGACGTGCTGCATGTACGCACTCAAGTTTGACCATCTTATCAAGGATAAGGTTGGCCACGATACCAAGGTTTACAATTTCTATATTGATATGCGGTGTTTCGGCAAAGGCTACGAAGAATTCTTCAAGCGGGTACAGGAAGAAGGGGTCACTTTTATTCGGGGCAGACCTGCCGAAGTCGTTCAGGAAGGCGAAAAGTTGGTCGTCGTGGGCGAAGATACCTTGCTTGGAATGAATGTCAGGGTTCCGGTCGATATGGTGATTTTGTGTACTGCCATGGAAGCGCAACCCGACGTGACCGAAGTGGCCAGGATATTCGGTATCTCTCAAGGGCAGGATGGATTCTTCCTTGAAGAACATCCCAAGCTCGGGCCGGTGTCCACCGCCACGGACGGCGTGTTCCTTGCCGGAACCTGCCAGGGACCAAAGGATATCCCGGATGCGGTTGCCCATGCTTCGGGCGGAGCGGCACAGGCCTTGGCTCTCGCAGCCAAGGGGACCGTGTCCATTTCCCCGACAACGTCGTGGATCGACCCGGATGTCTGCATCGGGTGCAAGGTATGCATCAATTTGTGCCCTTATTCTGCCATTGAATTCGATGAACGGCGGCAGGTGTCTGTCATCAATGAAGCCATGTGCAAAGGGTGTGGAAGTTGTGCTGGCTATTGTCCGAGTGGTGCCGCGCAGATCAAACACTTCAATCAAACGCAGATATTCGATGAAATCGATGGAATGCTCGGCATGATGTTTGATCCTCCGCCGCCTGACGTGCGTGGAGACCAGGCAGATTCAGCGAAAGAAAATCAAATGGGCGATGCTTAGGAGGCAGTGATGAAGAATGAATTTGAACCGACCATTCTGGCCTTTGTCTGTAACTGGTGCACGTATACCGCGGCGGATCTCGCGGGAACCGCGCGGATGATACAGCAGCCGAATCTTCGATTGGTGCGGGTGATGTGTACGGGCATGGTGGACCCGAAATACATAGTGAAGTCGTTGCTTTCCGGTGCGGACGGCGTGTTGATAAGTGGATGTCATCCAGGTGACTGCCATTATATCAATGGGAATTACAAGGCACGGCGGCGGGTGAAGTTGCTCAATGAAATTTTGCCACAGTTCGGCATTGAGCGCGAGCGGGTCAAATTGACGTGGGTCGGGGCGAGTGAAGGCAATGAATTTGCTGAGACAGTGAATACTTTCATTAACGAAATCAGAGAACTCGGCCCTATGGAAGCTCGTTCCATGGCCGTCGTTTAGACAGAGGGAGGTGGCGACATGGCGACCACTATGAAAATTCAGGTTGAAGAGAATAATCCGGTTGTAGCTATACAGGGCTTTCTGCGGAGTCTGTTGGAAGATGAATCGCTGGGAGGCGTTGTGGTGCCAGTGCATCTTTTTGAGACAGGCATTCCCATGCCGACTTTGGTGACCGACCCGGATCAGTTATCCGGTGCGGACCCGTTGGCCCCGGCATTTCCAATGAACAGCGCAAAGCTGTTGTCTCGATTGACCAAGGGCCAGTCCGGAGAACGACTTGCCGTGGTCATGCGGCCGTGTGAAATCCGTGCTTTCGTGGAACTGGTCAAGCTCAATCAGGGCAGTCTTGATGATGTCATCATCATCGGTGTGGATTGTATGGGAGCGTATGACAATACCGGGTACAAAACCTTTCTTGGCGATCGGGATGCTTTTGAAGCAACCCTCGCCTTTCAGGGGCAGCGCGGCGGATCGAATGAAACGGCGATCAATGGTGTGGACATTGCCCCGGCCTGCAAATCCTGCGAATTCCCAGCCCCGATGAATGCCGATATGATTATCGGATTGGCTGGAGCCGATTTGCATGAAGCTATCCCTGTCATTGCGGACAGTGCTCGGGGTGAGGCTCTGCTCAATAGTCTTGGATTGCCGAGTATGGAAGCCTCTGGGCGGGATGATGTCCTGGAGTCCCTCATCAAGGTCCGGACAGAACATCGTGACGCAATGATCGAAGCGACCCAGGCTGTGACGGGCACTTTGTCCGACCTGTCTGAATATCTGTCGAGTTGCGTGAACTGTTACAACTGTCGGGTGGCGTGTCCGGTCTGCTATTGCAAGGAATGTGTCTTTAATACCGATGTCTTTGAGCACAAGCCCTGGCAGTATGTCGGATGGGCTAAACGCAAAGGTAGCTTGAAACTTCCCACAGACACCATCTTCTATCATTTGACCCGTATGGCGCATATGTCCATGGCCTGTGTGGGGTGTGGCCAATGTTCCAACGCCTGTCCCAATGGTATTCCGGTGATGGAATTGTTCCGCACCGTTGCCGCTCGGACACAGAAGAGCTTTGACTACGTGCCTGGCAGAAGTCTTGAAGAAGCACCGCCTCTGTCGGTTTTCAAGGAAGATGAGTTCCAGGACACAGTATCGCACATGGCCTGATGGCAGGTCCCATTTTCGGGAGGATGTTATGAGGAAACAATACGGAGCAATGGTGGTCGGAGCCGGAATCGGTGGTATCCGGGCCGCGCTCGATCTGGCCGTTACAGGTCACAAGGTCGCTCTTATCGATAGCCGTCCAAGTCACGGCGGAATTTTGAGCCAGCTTGACCATCAATTCCCGTCCGATCATTGCGGCATGTGTAAAATGCTGCCGCTCATGGCACGGGATTCATCAAGTCAATATTGTCTGCGAAAGGGGTTGTTTCACGAGAATATCGACATTCTGCTCTCGACTGAGGTGGCGGAAGTCGAAGGGGAACCGGGCAAGTTCTTTGTCTCATTGAATCGCACATCGCCTTTGGTGGACCCAACCAAGTGTATCAGTTGTGGAAAATGTTCTGAAGTCTGTCCTGTTCGAGTAGACAGTGAATTCAATGCAGGATTGACCAAACGGGCTGCCATCTATCTGCCGGTGCCACATGCCATACCCAACCAGTATGTGCTGGACTTGGATAATTGCCAGCGGTGTTGGAAATGTCATGACGTCTGCCCGACCGGGGCGATCGACTTCAAGTTTGACGAGCGCAAGGATTTTCATATCCTCGTGGTTGATGGTGACGACGCGGTTCGGGACATGATGCAGGGAAGTCTCGATGAACAAAATTTTCCGCTGCATTTCACGGCAAGTGGAGAAGAAGCAGTGGAATTGCTTGCCGAGTCCGATGCATTCCAATTGGTCCTGCTTGGGACAAATATCGAAGACATGGACGCTGAGCGGGTGCTGACCCGGTGTCTGGAATTGCACCCGGATATGCCGGTTGTCATTCTGGCCGAAGACGGTCAACAGGAACAGGTCGCTGAACTCGTGGCGCAAGGTGCACGCGAATCGCTGACCAAGCCGCTGGTGTCCAAGAAGTTTGTTCCCTGGCTTGACAAGTTGTTTGTTCGGATTCTCTCCGATTCCATTGAGGAGTTGGAGGTCGGGGCCATTGTCCTGGCCGGAGGTTTTGAGTGCTATAACCCGAAGACCGACGCGCTGGATTCTTCCAAAATCTGGAATTATGATCTTCCGGGCGTGCTGACTGCGGTGGAGTTCGAACGATTGTTGAGTGGGACCGGGCCGACCGGCGGGAAATTGCTTCGCCCCGGCGACAACAAACCGGTCAAGAGAATCGCGTGGATTCAGTGCGTTGGTTCGCGGGATGTTCAAAGAAATGCGGATTTCTGTTCCGGTATCTGTTGCATGTTTTCCATCAAGGAATCCCTGCTCGCCAAGAAGGTGACCAATGGGGAGGTGGAGACATCCATTTTCTATATGGATATGCGCACCGCAGGGAAGGGGTATCAACGGTACCGTCTGAATGCCGAAAAGGAAGCGGGTGTCCGGTTCGTGCGGAGCCGGCCCCATTCCCTGCTTCCGACCGATGACGGACAGGATATCTTGATCGAATACATCGCCGAAGACGGAACCCGTGTTGCCGAAGAATTCGACATGGTGGTGCTGGCTGTTGGTGTGCGTCCACCCAAAAAAATGGACACGCTGGCCCAGACCATGGGCATTGAACTCAACCAATGGGGTTTTGCCGATACCCGGTACTATTCTCCGGAAAGAACGAGTGCCGTCGGTATCTTTGCCGCTGGATCCTTTGGCGAACCCAAGGATATATCCGAGTCTGTGATTCAGGCCAGTGCGGCAGCACAAGCCGCGTCTCGCATCATCAAGGCATATGACGTGTTGTCGGATTTTCAGGCCGAACCTGAACCCGAATATCCGGATGTGTCTCGTGAGTCGCCGCGAACGCTGGTTGCCGTTTGTGCATCCTGTCCGACATTGGAGCAGACTGTGAATCTTGAAGCCTTGAGTGAACGGATGGCAAGGGTCCATTCGGTCTGCAAGGTCGAGAGTATCAGCAGTGCCTGTACCGCTGAGGGATGGGGAGACATTGAACGGGCGGCCAAGGAATTCAAACCGAACCGTATCATCATCGGGGCCTGTATGCCGTATGTGTATATCCCCCGACTCAAGGAACTCGGAAGGACCATTGGATTGAATCCGGCCCTGATGGACGTGGTGGATATCTATACGCCGACCTTCAGTGCCGAAGCCGATGAACGGACCGCTGAAAAGGAAATATACGCCTCTCTGGCAACGGCAGTGGCTCGTTTGCAAGGCGTTGACCCGACACCTCCGTCGGTCATGGTGGATGTTGAACGGTCCGCTCTGGTGGTTGGTGGTGGCGTTGCCGGTATGACGGCGGCCATGGCCATCGCGGATCAGGGGTATGGCGTTTGTCTAGTTGAGTCGGAAGAGGAACTTGGTGGCATGGCCATGCGGTTGCATACGCAACTCGACGGGTCTGATCCGCATAAGTATATGGAAGAACTCATTGCACAGGTGGAAAAGCATCCGAATATCAGGGTGCTCAAGGATTCTCGGGTTGTCTTGTCTCGTGGTAGTGCCGGACACTTCCGGTCAGCCATAGCCAGTCCCGAGGGCGTATTTCCGCTTGAACATGGAGTCTCCATCCTCGCGACCGGAGCGCATGAAGCCAAGATTTATGAAAGTGGCTTTTGCGTCCACAAGTCCGTGATGACGCATCTCACGATGGAAGACCAGCTCGCCACCGGGCAACTCGATGCGGGTGTCCTGTCGTCAGTCGCCATGATCCAATGTTGGCGTAAACCCGGTGAAGACCGGACCTATTGCAGCAAAGTCTGCTGTCCAGAGATGGTCAAGAATGTGCTCGCTCTCAAGGAGCGCAATCCAGACTTGCCGATTTACGTCTTCTACCGTGATATCATGATGCCTGGTTTCCTTGAGACCTACTACACACAGGCGCGCAAAGCTGGTGCCATCTTCATTCAATATGAACAGGATACTCCGCCTTCGGTGACCTTTGAAGACGGGAAACCCGTCATCACCGCCTATGATCCCATATTGCGGGAAAACATCGTCATCAGACCGGATATCCTTTCCCTTTCCAGTGGATTGGAACCCAATGACATGGATGATATTCAGGAAGTCTTTGGTGTGGATATCAATGAGGACGGTTTTTATCAGGAAGCGGACTTCAAATGGCGTCCCGTGGATTTCCTCAAGCAGGGTGTCTACGCCTGTGGAACCGGGTTGTCTCCGCGTCGGATGGGCGAGTCAGTGGCTTCGGCCAAGGCTGCCGCGCAACGGGCTTTGCGGATTCTCAACGCCGAGACCATTGCCCGGGAAACCGTGGTGGCAACGGTTCGACATTCCTTGTGTTCATTGTGTCAGGCCTGTGTCGCGGCCTGTCCATACGGTGCCCGAGTGCTCAATATGGAGCTTGGTCAGATTCAGGTTGACGAAATCCTGTGTCAGGGGTGCGGAGCCTGTGCAGCAGTGTGTCCCAACAGTGCCACGGTTCTCAAGGGATTCCACGACGGACCGATGATGTCTGTCATTGATGCGGCTCTCGAAGAACCGGCATGAGCCGGAAATATGGAGGAATGACGCAATGAGTGAATCATATAAGAAAACATGGAGTCCGGTTGAAGATGAGAAGCAACTCATACTCGCCCAACTTCAAAAGGAAGTGGGAGCCTGTATGCAGTGCGGCACCTGTACGGCATCGTGCCCGAACGGGTTTGCCATGGACATCACGCCGAGGACCATGTGGCGGATGATTCAGTTCGGGATGGTTGATGAAATCTTCGAAAGCCATACCTTCTGGATGTGTTCATCCTGTTACACCTGCACACTCCGATGTCCGAGGGGTCTCAAACTCACTTCGGTCATGGCCTCGCTGAAGAGACTGGCCATGCTCAGTGGTAAAGGACGCAAGAATAGTGCGTTCTATCGAGCCTTCATGGAGAATATCGAGTCCCATGGCCGAGTGCAGGAAATGGGAATGATGAGCAACTACTTCTTCAAACGCATGGACAACCCAACACTGCCACTGAAGTTTGTGCCATTGGGTATGAAAATGATGGCCAAGGGAAAGGTCCACATTCCAGGCGGTGGCCAAGGGGCCATTCTCAAGCCCTTGTTTGCCAAGGCCCGTGAAATGGAGGGATTGTCATGAAATACGCATACTACCCAGGATGCTCCTTGACGGAAAGTGCCGTGGAATTCGACGTGTCCACGCGATCTGTCATGGAATACCTCGGTGTGGAACTGATGGAAATTCCGGACTGGACCTGTTGTGGGGCCAGTGCGGCCGAGCCGATCAGCAAATTGATGAACTACGTCCTTCCTGCACGGAATTTGGCTATTGCCGAGAAGAAACTCGATGGGCTTGATGTTCTCACTCCGTGTTCCGCCTGTTATCTCAATCTCCTTAAGGTCAACAAGGAAGTCGTGGGGAACAGAACCTTGCATGGTCAGGTCAATGAAGTGCTCGCGGCTTCCGGCTTGGCGTATTCCGGGTCTGTCGCGGTACGACATATTCTTGACATCTTTATTAACGATATCGGAGCGAAAATTATTGAACAAAAGGTGACCAATAATCTTGAAGGCATGAAAATCGCTCCATACTACGGGTGCCAGATCTTGCGGCCATATCCGGTCTTTGACGATCCGAGACATCCGACATCCATGCACCGGATTCTGTCTGCCTTGGGCGCGGAAATACATGAATGGGACCACGGAACCTCCTGCTGTGGTGCCTCGCTCATGGTGGGGCATCAGGATGTGGCACTCAAGTCTGTCGCGGGCATATTGGCTGATGCCGAAGGGGCTGATGCCATCGCGACAGTGTGCCCCATGTGCCAGATGAATCTTGAGGCATATCAGTCTCAAGCAGCACAATTCGGGGCCAAACCGATCCCCATCCTCTACCTGACGCAATTGATGGGTGAGGCTTTCGGGCTGGAGGATGGGGCTCTTCAGTTCGAGAAAAACCTGACCGTATCGGCTGGGGTCAGGAAAGATATCGCCAACAAGATCTGGAGCCAGCCGAACCAGGTCGAAAACGGCGACAAGACGGCGGAAGCTAAGGCGGAGAACTTCAGCAAAGGGGCACATCATGTTTAAGGACATCATTGTAGGGGTCACCCCCACCGGAATCGACAATTGTGCGGTTCAGGCGGCTATGGAATTTGCTCGTACTTTTGAATCAAAGCTCTATCTGGTTCATGTGGCGGGCATGGCGCAGGGATGGGGTTCCATTGAAACCCTGGAGCCTTCTGGTGAAACGTCCCGACTCAAGGAACAGATCACAGAGGTGTATTCTGAAATGCTGGAAGGGATTCCCGAATCACAGATTATCGTTGTGCCCGGTATTCCGCATAACGAGATTCTCCGGCTGGCCAGAAAGAAGAATACGGACCTGATCGTGATGGGACCGCATACCAAGGAATACGAGGAAACCCGGTCCAAGATGTGGGGCATGACAGGGAGCACGCTTGAACGAGTCAGTCAGAAGGCTCGCTGTCCGGTCATGATTGTCCACAAGGACGTGGTTTGTCAGGAACCGTTGTATAGCAATATCCTCGTGGCAACGGACTTTTCCGACCAGGCCGAATGCGCCGTGAGTTATGGCGGCCAGATGGCCCGTCAGTACAAGGCGAACCTCAAGGTCATGCATGTTGTTGAGAATGGCAACAGTGAGACCGAAGTGGTTGATCGGTTGGAAAATGTCTATGGTCCGCGCCTTGATGGTATCGGTGAATGCGGTTTTGAGGCCTGCAAGGGGAAGCCGTCCATGGAAATCCTGCGTATGGGGAATCAATCAAACGCCGATTTGATTATCATGGCTCACCATTCACGGGAACGTGATCCTGAAAAGGCCTTCCTTGGTTCGACAGTGACCCAAGTCGCCTTGAATGCACCGTGTCCGACCATGAGCGTCAATCGTCATTTCGATCTGCGATGCGGTCTCATGTATGACCAGACTGGTGCGGCGGTTCAGACGGAAGCTCTGGCCTAGGGCATTGCTTTCGACTCGATGAAAAACTGGCAATGAACGATGAACGGTTTTCGGGGGCGGGCAACTGTCCCCGAAAATCCGGCGGCATATGTCGCGAAAGGAGTAAACCATGGGTGAAGCAGCACTGCTTATTGAGCCGCAACATTCAAAATTGGTTGATACAGTCCGGGAGCTGCTGCCCGAGGGTGGCAATCTGAACATGTGTCTGACATGCGGAGCCTGCGCCGCAGGGTGCCCGGCGACTGGTATGGAAGATATGGACCCGCGCAAGTTCCTTCGGTTGGCGCTCATGGGACAGGAAGAAACAATTCGGTCTACCCAATGGGTGTGGCTGTGTACCATGTGTCAACGGTGTATTCACGCGTGTCCCATGAAAGTGGATATCCCTCAATTGATTTATCAATGCAGGCAGTCGTGGCCACGAGAAGATCGGCCCAAGGGGATTATTGGTTCCTGTGAACAAGCATTGAAAACCCCGGGCAATAGTGCCATGGGTGCATCCAGTGAGGATTTTCAGTTTGTTGTGGAGGATGTGGCCGAGGAAGTTCGGGAGACCCAACCGGGACAGGAAAATCTTCAGGTTTCCATTGATAGAAAGGGTGCCCATTACTTTTTGAATCAGAACTCCCGCGAACCAGTGACCGAACCGGATGAGATGGTTCCTTTGTGGAAAATTCTCAATATGGTCGGGGCGGACTGGACATACAGTACCAAGGGATGGGCTGCGGAAAACTATTGCATGTTTTTGGCCGATGATGATGCGTGGGAAAATGTGGTCCGCAACAAGGCGAGTGCGGTGGAGGAGCTGGGGTGCAAGGTCTGGCTCAACACCGAGTGAGGACACGAATTTTACGCAGTCCGGGCCGGACTGCAAAAGTTCAATGTCGAGCACAATTTTGAAATGGAAAGCATTATTCGCCTGTATGCACAGTGGATTCGGGAGGGCAAGTTGCCCGTCAACTCGGATTGGAACAAGGACCTTGGCGTCACGTTCACCGTGCAGGACCCGTGTCAGCTTGTGCGTAAATCTTTGGGCGACCCGGTCGCCGAGGACCTGCGTTTTGTGGTCAAATCCGTGGTAGGTGAGGAAAACTTCATCGATATGTGGCCGAACAAGTCCAATAATTATTGTTGCGGCGGTGGTGGCGGATTCCTCCAATCCGGGTTCGCTGATGAACGACGGAAATATGGGGATATTAAACTGAATCAAATTCTGCGTACCAAGGCGGATTATTGTATTGCGCCATGTCATAACTGTCATTCGCAGATACATGACCTCAGCGAACATTCGGGCGCAAACTTCCCGGTTGTTCATCTGTGGACACTGATCTGCCTGTCTTTGGGCATACTCGGTGAAAATGAACGGGAGTATCTCGGAGATGATTTGAAAACTGTTGGCTTGTAATCGGAAAGGGATAGACAAGGGGTTGCCCTGTGCTTTGGCTTGAGCTGAAGTACAGGGCTTTTTTTCAAAGAATGAGACCAACTTGACACTAGAATTGACGAGTGCGTATTGACAAACGAGACACTCGTGCGGACCGTGCGACGTTTTCCTGTATTCATGAAAATCCCTGTTCGTTTTTTCGATTGCTCTTGTTGAAGCTGTGTTCTTTTGACGTCACGCGAACAGATCGGCTCCTTTTGGAAACAGCATGAATTCCGAGTATGGTCTGTGTAGCCGTTAAAGGAGGTACTATGTACAAGTTGGGGACGACAGGACTGAAGTTGCTCAAGGGAATTCATCTTTTGACGGTTTCCTGTTGGGTGGGTGGTGCACTTTCCTTATGCTTTTTGTATGTCGCAGATTGTAATCTCAAACTTAACACTTTCGGGGGGGGAGTTCCCAAAATGAATGTCCCATGAAAATGTTGTCCTATCACTAAAACTCCACAACGGAGGG
>NZ_WUEH01000038.1 GCF_010468615.1 Pseudodesulfovibrio sp. JC047
TGATATTTTAATCCTAGCCATGTCGGCCTCCTTTGAGCTTCACTTTTACTGGTATTGTTACCAGATTAAGCCTTGGAGTGCCGACATGGTATTTTTGTGGAGAGACCAGGACGCTGTCCTGGACCTGCCAAAGGCCGAGGGCCTTTGGAATCCCATGTCGCCTTCGGGGAGGGGTGGGTAGGTAGGGTCAAGGAGCACTGCTGTTTACGGTGTGTTTGGCGTAAATGGTTTTAAATGGAGTAAGAAGTGTACAAATATTTCATACTATTGTTTTAATTCTTCCTTGATTATGTTTAAAAATGTTTCGAAAATTTTACTTGTTTCAGGGAGTAATTTGTCTATTTGCGCATGATCTATGTCTTCTTTTGAGACAAATAATAATGTTGCAAATGTTTTATGGAAAGGATTTGAGTATAAGAATTTTCCAGATGCTTGGTCCATTCTTACTATAGAAGATCTTTTTTCAGTTTGGAGTTCTTTTAAATAAATTGTGAGATTAGACGCGGGATATTCGGGAGACTTGTTTTTTATTTCTTTTAGTATTTCAGCATGAGACATTCCATTTTCATTGGCCTTCGTTAATGCTTCAAGAATAAGTCTACAGTTATCGTATTTAACTTCCCTATGTCTTTTTAAAGCAGTGTCAAAGGCCATTTTTATTGAATCAGATTCTTCCTCAATATATTTTTTAATTGCATGTTGAAGCGTCTCATTTGTAATAGTCCGTTTAGTTTCTTGATTTTTTAATATATTTTCGTCAAGGCAACAGTTAAGAGATAGTTGGTGGCAAACTGAAGCTAATCCATTGCAGTGATGAATTATATTACGTTTTGCATTTTTGGAGAAAGATATATTTAAAAAAATTTCTCCCTTGCTAATAATTTCTTCGAGTTCATGAGATTTCATTTGAGAAACATGGATTTCTGAAACTCTTGTACGCATTTCATTGTCGTAGTTCACCACTTCTCTTGCTGTTCCAACAGCACCAATAGCAATAGTCTTTAGCATTGGATATTCATTGGCTGTGTCCATGAAAACTTTCATCATTTGAGAAAATCTTTTTTTTTCTTCGGGGTTAACCTTGTGGAAATCTTCAATGACCCAACAACATTTTAAGGCTCCTATAAAAGTGGCTAATCTTTGTGGTGTTAATTGGATCGGGAGTGCCCTTTTAGATGTTGTTTCGTTTTCTATGGCGAGAGATGCGTCAATATTTAACTTAATCGCTAAATAATCTGCTTTAATTGCGGTGCCTAATGTTTCGTTTATGGCTGTTTTTTGTTCAGATATGTAGTGTATGTTGAGTTGATCAAAGGCATCTAACACAATTTGATCAAATGTCATTTTATCCATGCATCGGGTCGTGATATGGTTTTCATACAGTTGATTCAATTTATTGATTAATAGGGTGGACTTTCCACATCCTGAATTGCCATAAACAACGATTTGTTTTCCTGGTGTGCGCAATGCATCGACTAGTTTATTGTTTACTTCCTGCCGCTCAACGAATGTCAGCTTTGCGGGTACCGTTGGGGTAAATATTTCGAATACGTTCACATCGGTCATCTATATTCCTTTCGTTATCTTTTTTGGTTATTTATATACGTTTGATTGATCTCCAGTCAAATTTTACCTGTTATTAATTAACAGGTTGAAGTTGATATTCCCTTTTGCGCGAAGCGCACCCAAAAAGTTTAGGAAAAGAGGGGGATTGGGGGTCTGGGGAAAAGGGGAGAAAGAACCCTTTTCAAAGGGTTTTTCTCCCCTTTTCCCCCAGCCGCCGGAGGCATCTCTCTGTTTTGTTTTAGTTGACATTTGGCACATTTTTTTGCATTTTTGTTTTTTATAAGTGAACAACAAGAGACGCAAATGAAAAGAGACACACGGTGTTGGCAGTTATCGGGTCATTGGGTTGGGCGTGTGGGCCTGCTTGCATCTCGGGGGGCTTTTGAATTGCCGCTTTCTGGGGAGTCGGTCCCGGCGGGGTTTCCTTCTCCGGCGGAGGAGTATCTGGAGACGCCTTTGGATTTGAATGCGTATGTTGCGCCCCGTCCGGAGGCGACCTTTTTTGTTCGGGCTTCTGGTGATTCGATGATTGGTGCCGGGATTTATCATGACGATATTTTGGTGGTGGACCGTTCGCAACAGCCGCAACAGGGGAATGTGGTCATTGCTTTTTTGGACGGTGAATTCACCGTGAAGCGACTTGCCAGAAGCTGTGATGGTGATCTTGTTCTTGCTCCGGAAAATCCTGAATTTTCACCGATTTTGCTGACTCCGGAAACCGATTTTGAAATATGGGGCGTGGTACGCCACGTGATCCATAAGGTGTAGCCGTGACGGAGTATGCCTTAATTGACTGCAACAATTTTTATGCCTCGTGCGAAAGAGCGTTTCGGCCTGATTTGCGGAATCGGCCGATTGTGGTGCTGTCGAACAATGACGGTTGTATTATTGCTCGATCCAATGAAGTGAAGGCCTTGGGGATTGAAATGGGGATACCGTATTTCAAGTGCAAGGCGCAACTCGATCGACAGGGTGTGACGGCTTTTTCGTCGAATTACACGCTGTATGGGGACATGTCGGCACGGGTGATGCGTGTGCTGCAACGGTTTTGTCCCGCAGTCGAAATGTATTCAATTGATGAGGCATTTGTTGATCTTACCGGCGTGCCGGGCGGTGCCCTTGCTTTTTCTCGGCATCTCAAAGCCACGGTGGAAAACTGGACCGGCATTCCCGTGTCAATTGGGATCGGTGCCACCAAAACGCTGGCGAAAGTTGCCAATCGTTTTGCCAAAAAAGAATCCCGCTGTCGGGGAGTCTTTGATCTCATTCGTAGCCCCGAACCTGATCGAGTCTTGCGGTGGACCGACATCGGTGACGTGTGGGGGATCGGCCGTCGTCACGCCAAAAGACTTCGCTCGTTTGATGTCCAGACAGCCTTTGATTTCAAGCAATTATCTCGTGATTGGGTTAAAAGGAAAATGACTGTTACCGGGCTGCACACCTTGTTGGAATTGCGAGGTTTTCCCTGTCACGAATTTGCAGCCGGGCCAGTGCCCAAAAAGACGATTGTTTCCTCTCGATCCTTTGGCCATCCTGTCACGCGGTTGGAGCATCTTTTGGAAGCAACAGCCCAATATTGTACCCGTGCAGCCGAGAAATTGCGGCGGCAAAAGTCGGTCACATCCACTGTGCTTGTCTTTCTTGAGACCAATACGTTCAAACCCGGTCAGCCGCAGTATTCCAACACGATGTCCATTCCGTTGCAGGTCTCGACAGCGCATACACCAACGCTTATCCGAGCCGCGCAGTCCGGGATCGATCATATCTATCGGGAGGGCTATGCCTTCAAGAAATGCGGTGTCATTTTGTCCGGTCTGGAGCCGGTTAACGGGCGGTGGCTCAGTCTTTTGGATTTGCCGCCGGATGCACATGATCGACACGCCCCGATCATGGAAGCAATGGATACGTGCAACGCGCGTTGGGGACGAGACACGCTCAAGTTCGCAGCCGTAGGTATCAACGGAAGTTGGCGTATGAAACGGGAGTTGTGTTCCCAACGGTACACCACCGCCTGGAAAGAACTTCTGGTGGTCAAAGCGTAAGGTCTGGCTGCGGAATGTTGTTTGAATGTAGATGGTTGGAAGTGTAAGGTTGGGGAGGGAATGCCTACCGGCGGTCTCCTTCGGAGAGACCAGGACGCCGTCCTGGACCTGCCAAAGGCCGAGGGCCTTTGGAATCCCATGTCGCCTTTCGGCGAGGGGTGCCCGATGACGTGAGGTCAGGGCATGGAATGTCCGCGACAAAAAAGCGCGGGAGACTTTCTTTTATTGGAAAGCTCTCCCGCGCTTTTTTGTCGCGGACGGTGCCGACGCCGCCAGCTTGGGTGGTCGAATGCAAGGGGTGAGATGGCGGCGTGTTGTGTCTGTTGTCTGTGTGAGCCTCTTAATTGATCACCCCCTTGCGCGAAGCGCACCTAAAAAGTTTAGGAAAAGAGGGGGATTGGGGGCCTGGGGGAAAGGGGGAGAAAGAACCCTTTTCAAAGGGTTTTTCTCCCCCTTTCCCCCAGCCGCCGGAGGCATTCCAAAAAAAGAACCCCGCCCCGGTCCGTGAGGACCGAGGCGGGGTATTTAATTGGCTATGCGTCTGTACTGATTTAGTACATTCCGCCCATGCCGCCCATTCCGGGCATACCGCCACCCATTCCACCGGGCATACCGGCGGGAGCAGCGCCTGCGGGTTCGGGCTTGTCTGCGATAGCGCACTCAGTGGTGAGCAGCAGACCAGCAACGGACGCGGCGTTTTGGAGGGCGGTGCGGGTGACCTTTTTAGGATCGATGACACCGGCCTTGATGAGGTCTTCATATTTGTCGGTAGCGGCGTTGTAGCCCATGCCACCTTTGCCTTCCTTGATCTTCTCGACGACGATGGAACCTTCGAGACCGGCGTTAGCGGCGATCTGGCGGAGAGGTTCTTCAACGGCGCGGGAGATGATGTTGATACCGGCCTGTTCGTCGTCGTCAGCAGCCTTGACTGTGGCAGCGGCTGCACCTGAACGAGCGAGGACGACTCCACCACCGGGGACGATGCCTTCTTCGACGGCAGCGCGGGTGGCGTTGAGAGCATCTTCGACGCGGGCTTTCTTTTCTTTCATCTCGGTTTCGGTTGCGGCACCAACGTTGATGACAGCGACACCACCGACGATTTTGGCGAGACGCTCCTGGAGCTTTTCGCGATCGTAGTCGGAAGAGGAATCAGCGATCTCGGCGCGAATCTGAGCGATGCGGGCCTTGATTTCTTCGGCTTTGCCAGCGCCATCAACGATGACGGTGTTTTCCTTGTCGATGACAACGCGTTTGCAGGAACCGAGGTCGTTAACGGTGAGGCTTTCGATCTTGATGCCGAGATCCTCGGAGACGACCTGTCCACCGGTGAGGGTGGCGATGTCCTTGAGCATTGCCTTGCGGCGTTCGCCAAAGCCAGGGGCCTTGATGGCGACGACGTTCAGAGTACCGCGCAGTTTGTTGACAACGAGGGTAGCCAGGGCTTCGCCTTCGATGTCTTCAGCGATAATCATGAGCGGCTTGGACATTTTTGCGCACTGCTCGAGGACGGGCAGCAGCTCTTTCATGTTGGAGATTTTCTTCTCGTTGATGAGAATGAGCGGCTCTTCCATTTCGCAGGTCATGCGCTCGGTGTTGGTCACGAAATACGGGGAGAGGTAGCCACGATCGAACTGCATACCTTCGACGACGTCGAGGGTGGTGTCCAGACCTTTGGCTTCTTCAACGGTGATAACGCCTTCTTTGCCGACTTTGTTCATGGCCTCGGCAATGATGTTGCCGATGGTCGCGTCGTTGTTGGCGGAGATGGTGCCAACCTGGGCGATTTCTTTCTGATCGCGGGTCGGTTTGGCGACTTCTTCGAGGTCGGCGACGATGGCTTCAACAGCCTTGTCGATACCGCGCTTGATGGACATGGGGGAGCGACCGGCGGCAACGAGTTTCACACCTTCGGTGAAAATGGCCTGTGCCAGAACGGTTGCAGTGGTGGTACCGTCACCGGCAACATCGGAAGTCTTGGAGGCAACTTCCTTGACCATCTGTGCGCCCATGTTTTCGAACTTGTCTTCCAGCTCGATTTCCTTGGCAACGGACACGCCATCCTTGGTGATGACGGGGGAACCGAAGGATTTTTCCATAACAACGTTACGGCCTTTGGGTCCGAGGGTCACTTTGACGGCGTTAGCCAGCTTGTCAACACCCGCTTTCAGTTTTTCGCGAGCTTTGGCATCAAAAAGAATTTCTTTCGCCATGGTGTATACTCCTTAAGAAGAAATGTTTGTGTATGAATTTGGTGAATACGAACGATTAGTCAACGATAGCGAGGATGTCTTCCTCACGCATGACCAAGTGTTCCACGCCATCGATGTTGATTTCCATACCGGCGTATTTGGCGAACAAAACAGAGTCGCCGACCTTGACGGCCATGGCAACGCGTTCACCGGAGTCATTCAATTTGCCGGGACCGGCAGCGACGATTTCACCCTTCATGGGCTTTTCCTTGGCAGAATCCGGGATGTAGATGCCACCCGCGGTTTTTTCTTCCATTTCCAGACGCTTGACCAAGACACGGTCGTTTAACGGTTTCAGTTCCATCCTTTATTACCTCCAAAGGGAATAATTTGAGTATTTGTGGGACGGCATGTGCTACCAGGCGACCCATTAAGCTGAATGAAAGATAAACACCGGGTTCCGAGTGTCAAGTTGGAGAGGGAAAAAAAATCAGGTCTGGAACAAGTATGGAATATGTCTCGCGTCTGATTCTCCGCCGGGTATGTTTAATCCTCTGATATTACGTTGCTTTTCATTGAAAGGAATGATTCCTGTTTGTGTGGAATTGTGCAATAAAAGTGTTTGGCCTGTTCAAGGGAAACGGTGGTGTTCTTTCTCGTGCGAGAAGGTTTCGGGAGGACGGGCGGGAGTGAAGTGGCAGGCGTGTTTTTTTTCGGAAAATTCACAGTTGGCATTCGTTTCGGAACCGTATAAAGTCCGCCTATGCAGCGATATATCCCATGTCTTCTTTTTGTGTTGGCTCTGTCTCTTCCGGTTGCGGCTCTTGCTGGAGAGCGGAATGGATGCGCGCCCGAATATCGGGCCTTGTATAAGAATGCCGTGGTCGCGTTACAGGGCACAGGCGATGGTGACGTCGTGGTGGTGACGGACCCGCTTTGCTGGCATTGTCGTCTCGGGCATAAGTTGCTCGGTGAATATCCAGAATTGTACCGGACCGTGCGGCTCTCGTTTTTTCCACGTCTGAGCTATCCCGGATCAGACATGGCCGCCTGGATTCTGGAGGATGCGGTCGGGACGGATCAGCTCAAGGCAATGGTCGATTTTGCCTATACTGATTTGAAGCGGATCAAGACCGACGATCTCATAAAGGCGCGGCTGATGATACTGATGCAGTTTACCGAGGCGTTTCCTCACTTGTTGGACGGAACGACCGAGGCGAAACTCGCAGTCCGTTTGCAAAAGGAGCATGAACTGCACACCATGTTGACCGCCGACCTTGCCAAGGCCGCCGACCTCCCGGGCACGCCGATTCTTGTTGCCGGAAAGACCGTCCTTGTCGGATTTGGTCCCGGCCCATGGCTGGACGCACTCAAGGCACTGGCCGTCTGCCCGTAGCACACCGAAATGTGATCGTAAGCCGCTTTCGACAAGAAGGCGGCTTTTTTTTGGGTGATTATAGGTCAACAATTGGCGGACGGGGGGCAGTGGTTAGGTGTGGTAATCGCATTGGTTGTCGGTCAAATGTTTGAGGGGCGAGTTGTTTTAACTTCGTTTGCACAGAATTATTCATGATATCAAGGTCCTAGCAGCATATTTCGTCGATAGTCAAATCTTCTTCATCAAGCTTTGATATACGCGGATGATATATATTTGAGTGCAAGGGGGTATTCTGTGGTGGCTAGGATGCATATCGACAATTTTGCGATATAGACAATCAGGAACACTCTGTAGACATTGACGAAATACGGGTGTACCGTCCTGTGGCGCAATAATTCGTTTTAATTAGCACTGGCCTTATCTTTGCTGAAAAACTTGAGCACACGAGTTGCGAGGAGTGAGTTGGAACGATGAAACAGTTAGATATGCTACACGTCAACACCATCGACGACCTGTTATTTGTTACAGCACTGGATGCTGCCGGAGTTGAATGCGCAAACATTGAATATTCTGGTGATCTTGTTTTCAAATTAAAGATCACCGGGGAAAAATGGGATAACCCAGAGCTCCTTGACTATAGAGTTGCTCAAATAATTGACTCATTCCAACGCGATATTCTTGGAATAGTAAATCAGCATACTCGCCTGAAAGTAAGCATTAATGATCTTTCGAAACACCCAGACCTTGTTGTCAAGTTCAAGGTAGAAGAGGGATGTATTAAAATTTTTGCTGAGACATTGCAGAAAATTTTGGAATACACGAAAGAATTCACCACGGAAGACAAAATGAAAACAATGCGGATGATATTTCTTTCGGTCATCGTCATCTCTTCATCATGGCTCTTAACAACTACTGTCGAAAAGGCAGCAGATGTTTACATTGCTAAAATTGATAATGAAACAAAAATTCGACTAAAGGAAATGGATATTGAGATTGAAAAAGTAAGGCAAGGGGTAGAGCCCACAATTCAAAAAGCACATAAGACTCTTTCGCAAGAAAAACGGACTCCTAAAGCTGTTGCACGTAACGTAGACAAAGATGATGTCATAACAACTGGAGATGGTAACGAGATAAAGGGAGAGACCTTGAAAGCCGTCTACGCAGATCTCCCGGATCAAACAACTTACAAAACATACAGAGTGGATGCCAAATATAAAGTCACTGCCTACAATTTTGAAAAGCGGAAGGCTGAACTAAAAGGCGAAGAAAGACCCTTTTGGGCGCAGACAAACTACCTTAAGGACAACGAACGTGCACATTTGATTGAGCTAGATGCTCTGGCAATCAAAAGCGGCAAGCCACAAATAGCTGAGTTACAAGTGACTGTTGAAATCTCCGAAGGTAAAATCACTAGCGCAACCATTGCTGGCTTTGGGCCTCCACGCGAAGACGCAGTGTCCCTGTCTGCTGTCTTAAATCAAGAAAAACAAGCCACCGTTCAGCCGCAGCAAGCTACACTTCAATTCTAACCTCTCAAGTCTGGAGTCTCCTATGGATCTCCCCGAAGAACTCATTGATAAAATCTGTGCCGAGAATCCGAACGCTATGCGGGCTGACCAAGGGGTCATCCTAGAAGAAGATGGAATGGCATTCCACATAGTTGGAGTCCATGACCCTGAAGATTATGAAGCTGTTGGAAAACAGGGATCCTGGTTTCTTCCCTTTTGCTCACGCACTGAGGTAATAAGGCTTCTAAAACCTCAAACAAATGAGGATGCCTTATTAAAACTAAGAGCTGAAGCCATGGTGGACTCTCCCAGACTTGTTAGGGTGTTTCGAAAAAGAAGGAGGGGTAAAGCCAATTGGAGTTTGACAAATTATTACGAATCCTTTGGTGCAAATGACCGATATTTGTCCCACCTCTCAAAAAGCAATCAAAAAAGGTTAAAACAAATACCTGCTGGGTATGCATATCTCGAACAAGCGAACGCTATGTGCATTCGGACAAATTGGGGAAACGTAATCGCAGTGTCCGAACTTCTTCAATACTACTTCTACTTTATGAATTTGTTTTACTTTGGTGGACAGTTGGGGATCAAGGAACAGGACTGTTTCCATGCTTTCTTAATAGCTCTAAGAGTTATGGGGGGATTTGAATCCCATGATTTCGACTTAGACCCTAGAGGTTTTTTGGATTGGAATGCCGAGTGTTATTTAAAGTCCAGAGGGGCAATGCAATATGATTTTGTTCTTGGGCATGAATATGCGCATCACGTATTAGGACATTTAGCAGACTCAAAAATCACTCATGTTAGGCTGAATAAATATACCCAGACTAAATACACTGGATACAATCATAATCACAAGAAAGAATACGATGCAGACCACTATGCTATAAAATTTATCACTGGCAACAATGAGTATAAAAGCGAGCTTGTGAATGAAGCATTTCAGGTCTTACTATATTTTCACCTTTCTAAATTAGTTGAAGAATCTATAGCACCACAAATTCATCAAGGTACACACCCTAGTCCTTTAAGCCGCATAAAAAAATTGCGAAAAAAAATTCATAAGAGATATGGTCGCACAATGACTGAACTAAACGACGAGATTAGGCACTTTGAAGGGTTTGTAAAGCACTTTTTGAAAGATTGGCTTCCATACAACATGGATAAGTTTGAAATATACGGATCTTTCTATCTCCCTTCATATAAAAGGGATTTCTTGATCGATCGGATTGATTTTTAAAAACTAAATAGACTCAACGCCATAGTTCTTGATTATCCGCATTTGTTATAGGCTACAGCCCTTTCTTCTTATCAATCCACTTGTCCATCTGAGGCCGACTGTCGTCATAAGTTGATCAAGCCCCCCACTTGCAAACATTAGTAAGCACCATCCCTCGGTGTTCCTGCACGAGGAACCCGTTCAGCACCATGCGGTCCATGTGGTCTGTCATGCCGCTGTAATAGCCTGGTTGGTTCCAGATCAATTGCTTGAGGGGGTATCTTTCTTTTGTCTGTGCTGGGTAAGGCTAAAAGAAATTAATTCCAAATGTAGCTATCAAAAAAAATGGCTCCGAGTTCGTCGGAGCCATTTTTATCAACATGTATGGGAAATGCCTTGGCTGAAAACAGCAAGGCATTTTTAGTACAAACACAAAGAAGAGTTTAGTCTTCGCGGCTCGTGATTTCCAGCAGGTGGTAACCAAACTGAGTTTTTACCGGGCCATGAACTTCGCCGACGGCTTCGTTGAAAACAACGGTGTCAAATTCCGGGACCATGGCACCGGGGCCGAATTCACCGAGATCGCCGCCCTGCTGTCCGGAAGGGCAGCTGGAGTGTTGTTTTGCCAGTTCACCAAAATCTGCGCCGTCCTGAATTTGTTTTTTCAGGTCCAGACAGGTTTGTTCGTCACTAACCAAAAGATGGCGGGCAGTTGCTTTTGCCATATGCGTACTCCTGTAAGTTTGAATGTAAAAAAAATTAATAAATCATATAAGTTGAAAAATGATAGTTACGAATTGAAAGCTGCTTTACAGCCCTTTCTTCTTCTCAATCCACTTATCCACATGCGGTGGGTCATAGGTCGCGAATTGATCGAGCAGGGTGGCTGGATCAGATGCGCTCAGGACCATCTGCCGATGTTCGGGGATGACGAATCCTTCTGAAACCATGCGGTTCATGTGGTCGGTCATGCAGCTATAGTAGCCGTTGACGTCCAGCAGTCCGCAGGGTTTGGTGTGGTAGCCGAGCTGATTCCACGTCAGGGCCTCGAAGAATTCTTCGAGCGTGCCGAGGCCGCCGGGCAGGGCGATGAAGCCGTCTGCGAGATCGGCCATCTTTTGTTTGCGCTCGTGCATGGACGTGACCACATAACTTTTGGTCAGGCCGGTATGAGCGACTTCTTTTTCCACGAGCAGTTTGGGAATCACGCCGATGACTTCGCCACCTGCCTCGAGACAGGTGTTTGCGAGTCGGCCCATGAGTCCGGTGCTGGACCCGCCGTAGACAAGGCCAAGCCCGCGATGAGCAAGCTCTTTAGCCAGGGTTTCCGCACTTTCGCCATAGGCCGGGTTGGTGCCTGGATTGGACCCGAGATAGACGCAGATGCGTTTCATGATGTCGCCTTGATATTTTTTGTGTTGAGAAGGGAAAATGCGCCCTTCGAATCACCCTCTTTTCAAAACCCTGTCAAGTGTTTTTTTTATCCTTTTTCCGGTCTTTTTTATTCCTTTGACGCTCGTTTTCTCTTTGGGCCGAAAAACGGGGTTATGGTTGTCGTGTTTTTTGGAGGTGGACTCCAAAAATCATTTCGACAACCTTGAAACAGGAGGCATATATGGACCCGCCCATTTGGCAAGTGCTTTTTTGTTGGCAACGCAGAATCGAATGCTGTCATATATTCGGCCTATACTCTTGATATGGCCCT
>NZ_WUEH01000039.1 GCF_010468615.1 Pseudodesulfovibrio sp. JC047
CCGTCTGCGATCACGCCCGCTTTGATGAGTTCGCGGAGCCACGCAGCGGCAAAGGGGTCAAATTCGTTGTAGTAAGCGGCCATGACTGAGAACTATCAATTCCCCGGCCAATCGGCAGGCCGCTCGGTGCGCTCGAATTCGTAAACCCACACCCATTCGTTGCGCTCCCAGGAGCCGGGGTAGAGAGTCTCCCAAAGATCGTGAAATTGATTAACGGGGTGCGGTTTTGTTGTGGACACGTACATGCCCTCGGCCTTGGCATCCTCTTCCGAAATATCTCTGATCCGCTCGATGCGCACATCAATCACCTTGAGCCAAAGCCGACATGCCCACTTGGGCATGTGGATAGAGGGACGCATAGGCAACGGCCGGGGGCAGTTGTCGTAGAGCATGTCGTCAGCATCGAACCAGATTTCCGGGACCTTATCGGTGGCCGGATAGATGATCTTTGTTTCGTCCCGATTGGGGAGTCCCGTTTCCGGGTTGCCGGGGTTGTACAGACCGTATGTCTCACGCACCCAAATGATATCGCCTAGTTGGTAAGCAGGCTTGAAAGGGCCATGAGTATTGATCGGCCCGGCCCCTTGCTCACGCCATGCAAATATATTGGCTTCCCAATCGTAATCAGCATCATCAGGAATCTTAACAGGTTGAGGCTTCAACAGTCTCCGGTCCTGCGTCTGCCGACCATTCAGCATGGCACGGACAACGGGAGCCTTTGCGAGCATTAATCTGATTGCCATCTCGACATTCCTCCAATTTATACAGCCGAATCTGCCTTTACACCCGGCAAAACAATCTTCTTTTCACAGTCCTTGCCCCCCTCTTGCCGCCGAGGACGAAGCCAGGTCACAGCCATACTATTGCCCAACTCCTCGGCCCGGGCGCACTCACCGGATTGCCACAAGGGACACCCGGGATCATAACAACGCGCATATTCCAAAGGGAGATCACTCATCACTGACACCTCGGGTCAAACTTGAGCCGGTTGCGACGATCACGACGCGACACAATGTGCGTCACCAACCAATCGGTACAGACGAACAACACACAAAGGCCCACGAAAGATCCGACAACCAAAAGCCAGTCAAAAGAATTCATTTCTGTCTCCCCTGGGAACGGACCGATCCATGCCGTTATTCCGTGCCACCATGGCTGACACCCTCCGCGCCTTTGCCGTCCGCTCGTCAAGAATCCCTTCCAAAAAGCGCTGAGCCAAACCGACTCTGCCCCGTTCCGGCAGGTGGACAACCCCGTTCTTGGCATCATCCAGCAACTGAGAAAGATTTTGCTCAATTGCATGTATCCGTCTGGTGACTTCGTCCATGGTGGAACCTCCTCACGTCAGATGCGATCCCCCGGCACTCCGGCCAAAGGCCGCAAGCGGGAAATCGCTTCATTGCTCTTGTTTATGACGTCTATGAGTTCCCGGATGATCTTCCGGGCTTCTGTATTGGTAATGGAGCATCCGCCCTCGCTCTCGGGATGAAGAGCACTATTGCCAGCCTTGGCAACATCGCCCATTTCGGAAAACAGCTCCCCCATGGAGGCGAGAAGTGCAGTGCAGTCCATGGCCGCAAGGTCAAGATCTACCGCCCCGATCTCCACCTGCGCATACAACCAGTCGAGCAACAACGTTGATGTACACGCCACACAAAACAATGAAATTTTCGGCAATGTGGGCCAATAATTCTGGCGGGGATCTCTGATCCTATTTACGTTGGCAGGACTCCACCCACACGTGGTGGCAACATCTTCCCAGGTCTGTCCCGAGCCGGTCACCATGATCTGCAACACATCCGGCAAAGCGAGTTCGGTCAAATTGATTTTATCAAGGCCAGTCATGATCGGTATTTCCTCCGCGTCTCACCTTGTCGGCGCACACTCGTTGTGAAAGATTAGACTCAAGGCAAAAATCAAACCCCAGACTTGGATTGCATCTCAAGCCGTAAATCTGCCAACTTGCGATCAATCCACCCTTTTTTAGGACCGGGTTTCTTGTCCCGCCCTTCAGGCAAATATAAAATTGGAATATGCTTGCCAGAGGAGGTCTCAAACGCTTGCATTGCTGCTCGGACCTTGGTTGGGACACCAGACGCATTACAATAACGACTCATGGCTCCTATGCTCTTGCCGCAAGAATCAGCCAACTCTTTAATCGAGGACTGATTCATCTTGAGCCAACCAGAGATGCGACCTTGACGTAATGATGTGGACATAATACTTAAACCATTGTGTTAAATATTCGTATGTATGATTGCGTTAATCGTTGATTAAACAATTAGTCTAAATTTTGACACAAAGTCAATATAAAATTTAAACTTTTAATCTATTTTTTGCATGTCAAAAACCATTCTCAAAAGAATCAAGCAGGTTAAATCAACCTTAAACTTGACCCAGCAGGCCCTTGCTGATGCGGGAAATATTTCTAAAGGTACTGTTCGGAATATTTTTTCTGGCAGCTCTACTCCCAATGTCACCGCATTACAAAATTGGGCACAAAATTTAGATATAAATTTGAACTGGCTAATTTGTGGCACCGGAGAAATGTTTTCCAAACAAGAAACTCTCGCCCACGAGCTAAACGAAACAAAAATTACCACAACCGACTTTGGCCCATTAGCCATAGCCGTTTCAGCCAGGGAAAAATCAACTCTTGCCATTGACCCTGACGCAAGCGAAACCGAAATTCTCGACGACGTCATTTCAGCCCTAACAAGACGCCGTCGCAAATTGGCCCCGCAAACATATGGATATGCGGCCAAAGAGATTCCTCTGGCCCACGAAGAACAAAGTGACTACCCACACGGTCATGCCTGTGGCATAGACACCGATCCGCCGACACCCAAAAAGCAAACATATCCCCCTAGTTCCAAAACAAAATAAGTCTGGAGGTAGGGGTTCGGATTTTTTATGGCAAAAACAATAGAATATTCTATTTCACACTGAACAAGGTGTAATTAAAAATGATATCTTATATTAAAAAATTATTAATCACTTTTATCACCATACTCATTTCGTTTTCTATTGCTGGCGCACAGCAACAAGAAATCAGAGAAGAATCCAAAGCAGACTTCGCTAAAGTAATTAGAATGTATGGATATATATGCGGAGAATGCACGGAAGGATATGTGGATGGTTTAAAACATAAAGGCATTCAATTCAGAATCATCTGCGACGATTACGCATTGATGTACAATGTTACGGTAACTCCTAAAAATACGTTCATCGTAGAACCTCAATAAGGAGTCCACAAAGTGGAATATTTTATTATTGCCGCAATCATCATGCCCATCATCGTTGGTATGATAGCCAACTCCAAGGGAAGAAGTTGGATTTTGTGGTTTCTGTATGGCTTGATTCTCTGGCCTATAGCCCTCGTCCACGCCCTTGTCCTCAAACCTCTGATGCCTAAGACCAAAGGCGACTGGGAAAAAAACACAAAAGGTCCACGTCGCTGTCCGAATCAGGAATGTGCCAGAGTCATTCACGGCACACAGGAAAATTGCCCCTACTGCAAAACGCCCATGAACGGCGAAACAATCCCCTGCCCAAAATGCTCCACAGAAATGTTTTCCAACATAACAACATGCCCAGACTGCGGCTACAATCGCGAAGCCGATCCTGAAGGCCTCTATTCAGACGAACGCGAATGCCCCTTCTGCGCAGAATTAATCAAAAAGAAGGCTGTAAAATGCAAGCACTGCGGCTCAGACATTGAACCCGCTTAAACGGTGTAATGATGGATAAAACAAAAACAATTCGATTCTTTCCAATCGAACTGCCCCAACCAACTTCACGCATACGCATGGACTATGAAGGCGACCCGGACGAGCCATTTATACTATACACATGGGAAAACGCCGACGAACAAGGATTCAACGCCCTAAAAACCTTTCTAGATAGCCTCATTGATACATATATTACCGGCTGGAAAGACCCTGCCACCGGATGGGGAAAATACAACATTAAACTCTCCGACATAAAAAAAGGCGGAAACGGCGACTTATTCGTTTGCGCCTTCATCATCGCCGATACGTCAAAAAACCAATAGCGAATAAAATGGATTAAAAAGAGCAAAATCTATTCTTTCACAATCCTATAATAAGGAGGATCATTGTCTAGCTGGCCTTTATTGTCATAAGTCTCTGCAAACGGCTAATAACATACAAAATGAACTTTATCGGAAAACAACAAATCATTTAGTTTACATTTATTTGAAACTAGCGTAGCTGCCTTTTTGCAGGGGATAAAAGTCCTCAATTTCAAAAAGCCACTTTACTCACCTAAACCTCTGCAATGGAATTACCGATGAATATGAATATGAGTATTTTAGAACTCAACGACTCTCCTCTTAAGGCCGCAATTCTTGAGGAGTGGCAAAAAGACGACATTGCACCTAGTCGAAAAATGGAAATGGAAGATGCTTTCCTTGATAATTGTCACGACTGGTATGCTATCAAAGATAAGAATAAGACGATCCTAGTTTTTGAAGTTCGTAAAGCTTTAAATAATTATATCAAGACATTAAAAATATATTACGGTCCACAATTTGATTCCAACTTCGAAGAGCTCGGTGCTGAAATTGACGAATTGGAAAATATGCTTAGTATTGTAGTTCAAACATTTGGTTACATTTTTGAAACATTGATCGACAAGGCAAAGGACACTCTTGATCGTACTTTCAAAATCCACAGCTCTCATCCTATGGAAAGAATTTTCTTCATGGAGATTGCGAAAGACTTGAAAAAAGAGTATCCAAACGAATATAAAGCCAAATTTTATGGCAACTGGATTGAAATTGAAGTTTGTTAATTTCACTCCAAAACCGGAGGAGACGGACACATGCAAACTCTTATGAAGGCTGTTATGGAAAAGGCCGAGGTCAAAGAGTTCATCAACCAACACCCTGCTCATGCCGCAGTATGCAAGGCTTTCAAAAAGCATTTTGAAAAAGGATTTACATTAAACGACTTGCCGTCTCTAATTTTCACCAAGGGAAGTAGCACGGCATCAATTAAAAAAGCTGCATAATCTTTCAACAAAAAAAGGTTCCTTAATGGAACCTTTTTTTCTTACCGTTAAATATAGACTTAATTGTGAATATTTCTAAATAAAAACAAACAATCACCGCCGAACTCGTCGCCTTCATCATTATGGAGGGCAGTCTAAACATGCCAATCAATACTCAATAATCAAATGAAACGCATACAGGTATAAACGCCCACCCCCACACTTACCGTTTCAACAATTCCACTTCCGCACACTTATCAAGAAGCTCTTGTGTATTGGATACTCCCAATTTCCGAAAAATATTGGTCTTGTGTCGCTCTACACTTCGCTCACTCAAGCAAAGACATTCTGCCAAAGCCTTATTCCGAATATTTCCCATAATAATAGAATCAACTATTTCAATCTCGCGTTCAGTTAAATGAGCATACAGCTCAGTGGTCGCTGACTGCTTTCCCTGTATATATCCAGTGACCACCTCTTCCGTAATATCTGGGCTGATGTAAAATAGCCCCTTTAAAACGCAGTGAAGAGCCTGCAAAACTCGTTCACCAGGCTCAGACTTGACGACGTATCCATGAGCCCCGCAACTCAGAGCAGAAAAGACATATGACGCGGAACTGTACGCCGTCAAAACCACCACACGAACATCTGGACACATTTTTTTTGCCGCTTGAATTACCATTGCTCCATTCAGTCCCTCCATACACAAATCAACCAACAATATATCCGGGGGATCTACATCCAAAATCTTAATTGCATCATGACCATT
This sequence comes from Pseudodesulfovibrio sp. JC047, assembly GCF_010468615.1. Taxonomy (NCBI): domain Bacteria; kingdom Pseudomonadati; phylum Thermodesulfobacteriota; class Desulfovibrionia; order Desulfovibrionales; family Desulfovibrionaceae; genus Pseudodesulfovibrio; species Pseudodesulfovibrio sp. JC047. The sequence goes on from NZ_WUEH01000039.1 coordinate 5,783, forward strand.
CGCAGCCTGTCCCGAAACACGTAAGTCAGGATCACTTTCTATCAACTGGCATAAGCCATCTCTCAACATAGAGTGATCGTCCACAATAAGAATACGTGCCCTCATCTTTCAATACTCCTGATGCCAAAATTCTAATGTGCGCACACCTATCTAGATATCAGGCATTTTATTGTTGTGCAAATTATACGCGCTATGTATAAGCAAAACAAACAATTACAAAGGGTATTCGATATGAAAGAAGTGTTTGTCACTGTATTTATTATGGCCCTACTTTTCACCAGTGCCTCGGCATCAGCAAAAACTCCTCTCACTTTTTCATCTGGAGCGGGAGCTATGTCGATCACCGTTGACATCGCCATTGCCAAAGAATTCATCAAAGGGACCAACGCAAAAATGTTCGTCCACAAAAATGGTAGATCCGCTATGAAAGCCTTCCTCAACGGAACGGTTGCTATCGGAACAACCGGGGTCAACAACGTCATTCTCTATGATAATTTTGATCCCGAAAAACACGCAATTGTCGGGACAATATCCTATACGGACAATCAATTAAAATTACTCACGCGAAACGCTTCAGAAATCACCAAAAAAGCCGATATCAAGGGAAAAAGAATTGCTGTAAATGGACCTTTTGCCCACTTTTCTCTCTACAAACAGCTCAACTTCTACGGGATATCTGAAAATGAAGTAACAATCGTCACTTTAACGAAAAAACAGATGCCTCAGGCTATTTCATCAGGACAAGTCGACGCGATCTTCCAGCACGGAAAACCCATCGAGAATGCCAAAAAAGCCCTCAGGGCGGAAGGATGGAAAATTTTTCAAAGCAAAAATATGGCTCGGAAATTTGTCGTGCTGGTAATGAATCGAAAAATGATAAAACAAAATCCAGACGTTGTAGACAACGTTTTAAAGGGCATACTGAAAGCCCAAAAATATTTAAAAACGAACCCTGAAGAATGCATTGAAATTGTGGCAAAATCAAAAAGCTACCCCCTGCCCAAAGCCAAGGAAGCCATCGAAGAAATCACGTATGACCTTACATTACGACAATCTTTGCCGCTGGCCATGGAAACCATGGAAAAGTGGGCTATAGACAATGATTTTGTCAAAAGGGAAAATCCACAAAGCTATTTCACATATATTGAGCCGAAACCGCTCATGGAAATAGCACCGGACGCAGTAACCTTCATTCACTAAAAATACATATAGGCACGACAAAAAAAGGCCCCGCCGAATCTCGACGAGGCCTTTTGCATTTACTCATCAATATGAGCCGTTAAGAACATCCCTTTTGCCAAAGCATCAAAAAACTGCTGATAAAGTATGGGATCTTTGATTGGTTGAATATTGTATTGAGCATTCGCACGAACAGTGGTCTGTCCCTCACCCCGAGGAATGGCTACAACGGTCATCCTCACTCTATACCCATCCAATTTGGTACCAGAAACAGTCCCCAAATCATAGGAAGCCTTGTCAATGACAAAACCCAGATCCTGAAGTGTCGCAATTATCGTTTGCAAAGTTTGTTGTTTATCACCAGTCTCAAAATACCGAGTCTGCATTGACCTAATTTTGACCTGAGACTCCCCATCACTGTCCAATATATTCTTTTGAGCAGTCTGACACCCCGGCAAAAGCATTAGGGCAATTATAAAAACAAATGAAAATTTCTTCATATCTGGTTGGCCTCAAGAAATAAGGATTTAGAGAGTTTTTCAAAAAACTCCTGATAAACAGCCGGATCATTAATTTGGTGTTGAGAATTCACCTGGCCCAGCTGATTGAAGATCACGCGCTGGAAAGTAACACGAACGGCAGTATTGCCGGGAGACTCCTTGACAGAAAGAAGCGTGTCCAGATCATTGGCCAACGTGTCTGCTGTATTTTCTGCAATCTTGCTGGCAACTTTTTCACAGGTATCCTTTGGAAAAGACTCCAACAACCCTTCATAAAGAGCATCATGAACCCTTCCCTGCACCTCTTTTATACGCTCAAGTGTCAAATCTGTATCCGGAATATTTTCATCCTGATCCAATTGACGAACAACCAAGGAAACCTTGACTATCTGTATATCATCTGCAGCATTTACAAGACTAGGATTTTGCCCAAGTCCTCCGAGAATGGCGAGCATAATAAGTTGTCCACTATCGCTTGCATCACGGGTTTTAGAACCAACAACGACCCCAAGTTCGACCGAGCTTTCATCAAGATTGAACCCCAAATCCAACAGAACGGCGTTGGCAGCAATGAGGACAGCTCCTTCATTGCCGGTTTCATATCGCCGGGTTTGCAACTGCCTGTTTGCCATTGACTCCGGAGGCAATTGAAGGGCTTCTTTCGGAACCGAGGCGACACACCCTGTGATCAAAAACAAAAACATTAATAAACTTGTGATACGTAGCATGAAGCATCACCTTAGAAGCTGGACTGTCTATAAGCAAAATCGCGCACAAGTCCCTTTTCATCATATTTGATAACAATAGTCAGAGTACGTTGTGTGCTACTGGATGCTCCGCTCCCCGCATTGTAGCTGCCGCCACCAGCCGCGCCGCCGATTCCACCAAACACAAGCCCCAACACGCCGACTCCACCAGAGGAAGTGGAGTATACGCGCTCCGTGGAAACTTTGTCATAAACCCAAACTTCTCTCCGCTTGGAATCGGTTGTAACCATGTTGGGCGAACCAAGCACACTGATAACATCAGATCCAGACATGCCGACTTTGATTTCTTTTTGAACAGCTCCAACGGTGAGCTTGTCTCCAGTATCATCTCGAACTGCTTCTCGGTGATGTCCCGCCCCCATACAGCCGGACCCGACCAACACCAAAAGACTCAAGGCAACAGCCGCAAATATTTTCATTAGTGAACCCCTTGAAAAACGTATAATATTTTCAATGAAAACGCGTATACCTTTTTCAATGCCATGTCTACAAACAAGAAAGGCTATATATACTCCACCACAATCCCCGCCACGTCCTCGGCTGTATCCGCCGCGTCGAGCGCGTCCTGATAGGCAAGCCGTTGGCCCACGATGCGACCGGACAAGGCCACCCAGGCGGCACGGTTG
>NZ_WUEH01000040.1 GCF_010468615.1 Pseudodesulfovibrio sp. JC047
CCGTTGTGGAGTTTTAGTGTTAGGACAACATTTTCATGGGACATTCATTTTGGGAACTCCCCCCCCCCGAAAGTGTTAAGTTTGAGATTACAATCTGCGCCTCGCAAAAAGCAAGTCGCCGTAAAGGCGAAACCTTTGAAATAATGTTGAAAGACTCCCCATCGCGAAGCGCACAACACCCCATAAAAACGAAAAAACTAGGCCTTTTCTTTCCTCTTCTCTTCATCCTTCAATCAAAAGGAACCCCCCTTTACCCTTTTTCAGGCCCGCTGCTCGAAGCGAATCCTCCCACCCCCTCTAAAGATTGTGTATTCTGTGTCGATAAGTCTCATGAATTGTCGAATTTTATTCGAGAATTATGGAACAAACAAAAGGGGAAAACCCTTTGAGACCCGCAAGGAAGCGGGAGGGAGATTGGATATGGCCAGGGACGGCGATAGACTCTTTTCAGTGATTGTGCCCTCCACCGGAAAGAGGCCAAAGGCATTGCAAAAAGCGGTTTCCTCCGTGGATGAGGCCGTTGAATTTGCCGGATTGGACAAAGGGCAAGTTGAAATTCTCATTGGATTCGATGGCACGAAGGGGAAAACCCCACGAGCGACGTCCTTACTCAGGACGTTCACTCTGCCGAAGGACAATGATTGGGGAAATGGTGTGCGAGATATGCTGCTCAAAATCGCTTCCGGGGAAAAAATCGTTTTCCTGGATGATGACAATGCCTTGAAGCCGCACGCCTTCAAACAATATATCAAACATTTCGATGCTGAAATGGTTATTGGTCGAGTCGATACGCAATTGGTTTTCGAGCGACCTTTTATCCCGGTCTTCGATGCAGAACCTCTTGTCCGTCAGGGCAATATCCATCCGCTGTGTCTGAGTCTTTCTCGAAGATTGGTGGTCGATCGTTGCGGCGGCTGGCTGTACCGAGGTTCCTCTGATGCCGATTATCGAAATATTCTGCATTGGCACCGCCGTGCCCATAGTGTGACCGTCATCGAAGACGTGGTCGGAATCTATGATGCGGGCCGGAGCCTGGACAGCAATGCTTTGTCCACTCGGCAAAAAACACTGCTTGACCGATTGGTCGCGGCGCGGGTGGCTGAGGCCCCGCATGGTGTTGCGCCTGTCCCTCTCCATTGTGTCCGGATGTGAGGTTGGATTCAAACCGCTTATCAAGGCCGCGCCTGTCCTTTCTGACGAAGGGAAAAGCGCGGTCTTTCTTTTTTGACTGAGCATGGTATACTGGGCCTGGAGTTCCCTTTGAGTGAGAGGATACGCAATGGCTTTGACTGACAGTATACACAAGAAAAAGACACTGTGGCGAACGTGCCTGCTGACTTTTGGAGGGTCGTGCGTCCTTGTGGTCATTGCGTTGCTCATGACCTTTGTATTTCCGCATCAGCCATATATTCACGCTCTTCCTGCCCTGACGGCCTTTTTTGTCCTTGGTGCCGCTGGCTGCTGCATCGTCCGATGTCTGCGGTTGTTGGATGCTTCATATGGCGTCATTTCACAGTTATCCGCCCATGACGACATCACTGGGCTGCCGAATCGTCAGTGGTTTTTCGATCGTCTGGATGAAGAACTGGATCGGGCATTTCGGTATAATCATCCTGTATCCCTTATCATGGTTGATATCGACCATCTCAGAAGGGTGAATGATACCTTTGGCCATGCGCTTGGCGATACGGTCCTCGCGGAGGTAGCTCGACTGGTATCCGCCAATGTGCGAACCACGGATCGAGTTGTTCGGTACGGTGGTGAAGAATTTGTGGTGCTGCTTCCGGAAACGACGATGGAACAGGCCCTGGTGGTTGCCGAAAAAGTCCGGATGGTTGTCGAGGTCAATGATCTCAACCTGTATGGTCCGCCGGTCAAGGTGACGCTCAGTTGCGGCGTCGCTGATGTCCGGTTTGTGCAAAAAAAGAAAGGACCGCTCCGTGACGCATTTGTTCTCGCGGCCAATACCGCCATGCGTCTTGCCAAAAAGCATGGAAGGAACCAGGTCCAGGCCTTTGTGCCAAAAACAGATAAACATATCCGCCTTGTCTGATCCCCCCCCTTGCCCGTGTCTTTTGAATGATTATTATTGACCGGAGGCTGAAGCCGACAAAGGACCAATCCCTTGAGCCGTGGCGTATTTGTTTGATATGCCATGACTTTCAATATGGATTTTTCCTCTTTCCCACCGGAGTCTTTTACGTTAAGTAATGTGTCCCCTGTTCGAAGCATGACAGAGAGCCTCTGTTCGCTGAGATCGGGCAAAAAAAATATTGAGGTGCAAAGATATGGCACTGTGTAAGATTGAAGAAGCCATTGAGGATATCCGTCAGGGCAAAATGGTCATCATGGTGGATGACGAAGATCGCGAAAATGAAGGCGATCTCGTCTGTGCCGCTGAGGCTGTAACCCCGGAACATATTAATTTCATGGCAACCTATGGTCGTGGGCTGATATGTCTTCCCATGGAGAATACCATGGCGGACGCTCTTGGCCTGGAGTTGATGGCCAAGAAAAATGAGTCAGGGTTCGGAACAAATTTCACGGTTTCCATCGAAGCCCGCCATGGTGTGACCACCGGCATTTCCGCCGCTGATCGAGCCACCACGGTTTTGGCCGCAGTGGAAGACGGTGCTTCGCCGGACTCCATCGTGACCCCCGGACATATTTTCCCGCTTCGGGCCAAGGACGGTGGTGTTCTCGTTCGAGCCGGACAGACTGAAGGCGGTTCGGATATCGCCCGTTTGGCCGGATTCAAACCCGCTGCCGTGATTTGTGAAATCATGAATGAAGATGGCACAATGGCCCGGTTGAATGACCTTGAAAAGTACGCCGAAAAACATGATTTGAAAATATGCTCCGTGGCCGATCTGATCGCTCACCGTATGAAATTTGACGGCAAGTCCGTGACAAAGGTCGGCGAGGCTAAATTGCCGACACGTTTTGGCGATTTCAAATCTGCGGCGTTCAATTCCGAGGCCGATGGCAAGACGCACATCGCTTTGTATATGGGTGACATTCACCCTGACGAGCCGACCTTGGTACGGGTTCATTCCGAATGCCTGACCGGCGATGTTTTCGGTTCTTTGCGCTGCGATTGCGGACCTCAGTTGGCCGACGCCATGTGCATGATTCGCAATGAAGGTAAAGGCGTGCTGGTGTACATGCGCCAGGAAGGACGCGGTATTGGTCTCGGCAACAAGATCAAGGCGTACCACTTGCAGGATCAGGGGTACGATACCGTTGAAGCCAATGTGAAACTTGGTTTTCCGCCGGATCTGCGTGAATACGGCACTGGTGCTCAGATTCTCGCGGCCCTCGGAGTGAGCAAGATGCGCTTGATGACCAACAACCCCAAGAAAATCGTTGGATTGGAAGGGTACGGTCTTGAAGTGACCGAACGGGTTCCCATTGAAGTTGGGGCGTGTAAATTGAACGAAAAATATCTCAAGACAAAACAAGATAAGATGGGGCACTTGCTGCACGTCAATGGAGACGACGGCGAATAAGTCCCGTCTGATTTGACTTTTCAGGAAGTGCTACCGTAATACAGCGCATATATCTTATAGTGTGCAGGAGAAAATATTATGTCCATGAAGACTATCGAAGGACAACTGAATGCCAAAGGGTTGAAGGTCGCTCTCGTTGCGGCCCGTTTCAACGATTTTATCGTTGACCGTCTTATTTCCGGTGCCGTGGACTACCTTGTCCGTCATGGCGGTAGCGAAGACGATTTGACCCTTGTTCGACTACCTGGTGCCTTCGAGCTTCCCATCGCTGCGCAGAAATTGGCTCGCTCCGGTGAGTATGACGGTATTGTCGTGCTCGGTGCGGTCATTCGCGGGGCCACTCCGCACTTCGATTATGTGTGCAATGAGTGCGCCAAGGGTGTTGCTCAGGCCAGCATGGAAACCGGCGTCCCCATGGGATTCGGCCTGTTGACATGTGATTCCTTGGACCAGGCCATCGAACGTGCCGGCTCCAAGGGTGGCAACAAGGGTGTGGAAGCCGCTTCCGCCTTGCTGGAAACTGTTCGCGTTTTGGAGCAAATCTAGTTTATGGCTGGCAAGAAAAAGGGCAATCGGCCCGGCATACGCAGAGTTGGACGCACTCTGGCTTTTCAGGTGCTCTTCTCAATGCGTTTTCGTGATGCAAAAAATCCCATGGCTATGGAAACCGTGTTTTCCATCAATCCGCTTGTGGCGGATCAGGAGTCTGAAACGGCACGGGATTTCGCTCATGACTTGGTCATGGGCGTGGAAGCCAATCGTGAAACGCTGGACTCGACCATTGGTGAAAATGCACAGCATTGGAAGATCGAACGGATCGCCATTGTAGAATTATCCATTCTCCGGCTGTCACTCTATGAAATGATGTTCACTGATATTCCGGTCAAGGTCGCCATCAACGAAGCCATAGAATTGTCCAAGACATTCGGGGACGAGAAATCTCGTTCCTTTGTCAACGGCATCCTGGATGGCGTGGCCAAGTCCCTCAAGAAATAAGCATTTCAAATCATAAAGGTTCAATCATGGCTTTAGGAAAATATATACCGGAAGCTATCGAGAAGAAGTGGCAGGACATCTGGAAAGAGTCCGGCTGCTTCGAGGTCGAAACCGATCCCGGTAAACCGAAATATTATGTCCTGGAAATGTTTCCGTATCCCTCTGGAAAGATTCACATGGGGCATGTGCGGAATTACTCCATCGGTGATGTGGTCGCCCGTTTCAAATCCATGCAGGGTTTCAATGTCCTGCACCCCATGGGATGGGATGCGTTCGGTCTTCCGGCTGAAAATGCGGCCATCAAGCATGAGACACATCCGGCCACGTGGACACACCAGAATATCAGCGAAATGCGTGAGCAGTTGCAGCGTCTCGGGTATTCCTATGACTGGCGTCGTGAAATCGCGACCTGCCGTCCGGAGTATTACAAGTGGGAGCAGAAGTTCTTTCTCAAATTCCTTGAAAAAGGCCTGGCCTACCGCAAGGATTCTCCGCAAAACTGGTGCCCGACCTGTCACACCGTGCTTGCCAATGAGCAGGTGGAAGAGGGACTGTGCTGGCGGTGTGAGTCCGAAGTCGAACAAAAGGACATGGAACAATGGTTCCTGCGGATCACGGACTATGCGGACGAGTTGCTGAAAGATCTTGAGCAGCTCGAAGGCGGATGGCCGGAGCGCGTGCTGACCATGCAGCGCAACTGGATCGGCAAATCGTACGGTGCCGAGCTGACCTTTCAGGTCAAGGACATGAACGAGACCATCGATGTGTTCACCACCCGGCCTGACACCTTGTACGGTGCGACATTCATGTCTGTGGCCGCTGAACACCCATTGGTGGACACCTTGATCGCCGATGCGGAAAATAAAGATGAAATTGAAAGTTTCATTAACAATATCAGAAATATGGACCGCATCAAACGCGGTGCTGATGATCTGGAAAAAGAAGGGATTTTCACTGGCCGCTATTGTGTGAATCCGGTCACGGGTGAAGACATTCCCATTTTCGTGGCCAACTTCGTTTTGATGGGATACGGCACCGGTGCTGTTATGGCGGTTCCGGCGCACGATCAGCGTGATTTCGAATTTGCCACCAAGTACGGACTGACCAAGAAAGTGGTTATCAATCCGCCTGAACTGCATGAAAAGGGTGAGGTGCTGGACGCCGCTGATTTGACTGAAGCGTATTCCGCTCCTGGTTTCCTGATTCATTCAGGGGAGTTTGATGGCATGGCCAATGAGCCTGCCCAGAAAGCGATTGTTGAGCATCTGGATGCGTCCGGTGCTGGCAAAATGGCCGTCAACTACCGTTTGCGCGACTGGAACATTTCCCGTCAGCGTTTCTGGGGTGCACCCATTCCGGTCATCTATTGTGATGATTGCGGTGTGGTGCCGGTTCCCGAGGACCAGCTTCCCGTCTTGTTGCCAGCGAATGCCCAGGTCCGCAAGGATGGCAAATCCCCGCTGCCCACCATGGACGAATTCGTGAATTGCACGTGTCCCAAATGCGGCAAGCCCGCGCGGCGGGAGACGGATACATTTGATACATTCTTCGAATCATCCTGGTACTATCTGCGGTATTGTGACCCTCGCAACGAAACAGAAGCGTTGGGTTCGGAGCACGTGGATTACTGGATGAACGTGGACCAGTATATTGGTGGTATTGAACATGCCATTTTGCATTTGCTGTATTCCAGATTCTTTACCAAGGCCTTGCGTGATACCGGATTCATTTCGACAACCGAGCCTTTCTCCAACCTGTTGACACAGGGAATGGTGCTCAAGGACGGCGGCAAGATGTCCAAGTCCAAGGGCAACGTTGTTGATCCCAAATCCATGATCGAGCAATATGGCGCGGATGCCACCCGCTTGTTCATTCTGTTCGCTTCACCGCCGGTCAAGGAATTGGAATGGTCGGATCAAGGCCTCGAAGGTGCTTTCCGTTTCCTGAGTCGCCTCTGGCGTTTGGTGGAAGAGCTGGAAGACATCTTGGAACCGGCCTGGCCGACAACCGCGACTGATCCGCAGTCCGATGCGGCCAAGAAGCTTCGTTTCAAAGAACATGACACGATTCGTCGGGCAACCAGAGACATCGAGAATGAATTCCAGTTCAATACGGTCATTGCGGCTGTCATGGAACTGGTCAATGAGATGTATCATCTCAAAGACGAATTGAAGACAAGTGATCCCATGGCGTTGTCGTCGGCTATCGCCACGGCAGTGACCCTGCTTTCGCCTGTGACTCCTCACATTTGTGAAGAATTGTGGCAGGCTTTGGGACATGAAGCGGGTTTGACGTCGCAATCATGGCCGACCTTTGACGAAAAGGCCCTGATCAAGGACGAAGTCACCATGGTCGTTCAGGTCAACGGCAAGATGCGCGCCAAATTCCAGGCACCGAACAATGCGCCCAAGGATGAGATGGAAAAAATTGCACTCGGTTTGGAAAATGTGGTCAAATTCATTGAGGGCAAGACGGTTCGTAAAGTTATCGTCATTCCCAATAAATTGGTCAACATTGTGGCGAATTAGAACGATATTGATTGTATAAAAATGGCCCGGAAGAACGTGTTCTTCCGGGCTTTTTTGTGTCTGAAGGAGTGGTTATCCTCGATATCTGGATTCGCCGAATCCGAGGATGGGGTAAAAAATAAAGGGGAGGATGAAGAGTCCAGCGGCAAAAATACCGGGCTGTCCGAATTTTTTGGCTATTGCAATGGAGAGCAGGATCATGAGGATGATATTCACGATGGGAATGAAATAGCCGATGAACCAATACCATTCCTTTCCTCCGATTCGATTGAGAACCCACAGGTTATAAAATGGAATGAGGCAGGCCCATCCATATTCCCCGGCTTTGACAAAGGTTTTCCACATGCCGATACAGACCGCGACCACAATAAGAAGATTTATGAATGACATTTTCCGTTGAACTCCTGCTCAATGTTTCTTTTATAGAATACATATATTGATATGAGGATATGGGTCAACAAAGGGGGGAGGGGGATTCGCTTCGAGCAGCGGGCCTGAAGAGGGAAAGGTGGTTTTTTTGATTGAAGGATGAAGAAAAGAAAGAAGAAAAAGACAACGATTTTTTGTTTTTATTGAGCATTGCGCGCTTCGCGGTAGAGAGTTATTCGGAATTATTTCAAAGGTTTCGCCTTTACGGCGACCTGCTTTTTGCTTGGCGCAGATTGTAATCTCAAACTTAACACTTTCGGGGGGGGAGTTCCCAAAATGAATGTCCCATGAAAATGTTGTCCTATCACTAAAACTCCACAACGGAGGG
>NZ_WUEH01000041.1 GCF_010468615.1 Pseudodesulfovibrio sp. JC047
CGCCAGATTGGGTCTGGAAGAAGCAAGGCATTCCAAACGGTATTTTCAAAGAAGCCGCCCGTACTTTTCTCAAAGTCAACGAGGTGCGCATTGAGCGGGTCACAGACATTTCTTGGCAAGACGCTTGCGCCGAAGGCTTTGCGGACTATGGCGACGATCCTAGCCAAGGCCGCCGCCACGACCCCGTGGGTTGGTTCCACGACTTGTGGGAGTCTATCTATCCCGGCACATGGAAACGCAATCATTGGGTGTGGGTCTACGAATTTGAACTCACAGACAAGCCCGCCGACTGGCCGACAAATTGATAGTAGTCTTGGAGGTTTTTTCAATGAAGAAAGTACAGTTTGACCGTGACGCAATTGAAGACGTTGTAATCGAACAGGTCGGCCTTATTGCAGGAGCCGTTGACATCTACGGCGACCTTGAGCGTTCAGGGTGCAAGGACAGCGGACGCATGATTGAAGAGGCTATGAGGACCGCTATTGAAACAATTATGGGGACCATCGACAAGGTGGCTAAAGGCTCATTCAAAGAAGGCGGCGACACAATGGCCGAGGTCATTACGGAAGACATCGTTAAAGCCCTCTCTCCAAACGAAGACTTTACCGACGTTCACCAGCAGGCAATCGAAGCATAGATTTCAAAATCAGGAGATACGAAATGACCCAAGAGACCCCGGAAAGCATCATCCCTGATGAAGAGATCGAGCGCGTCCACGCCAACGCCGACTTTGGAGGCATGCCGAAGCGCGATGTAGTCAATATGGGCGTCCTCAAGGTGGCGTCTGGATACTATCAGGGGCACACGTCAAACCAGATCATCAGAGAGCATGGCCTTGTGACCGATGAGTATGACCTCACGCCCAAAGGCAAGGCCTACTTGTGGGCCGTTTACTGCACGGCGCATCCAAATTTCTAAACGAATCAGCAGAACCATGACGGAACATAAAACACCATTGCTTGAACAACTTGAAACCGGCCCCTGGCCGTCTTTTGTCTCAAGCCTCAAGACCGAAGCAGGAGGGGAAATTGCTATGAGCGACAATGAAAAGGGGCTCTACGAAAAGTTCAAGGTTGAACGCACTGACGGCAAGAGCGCACCGGGCAAAAAGCACGAAAACTGCGATTACTTCGTCATTGATATGACCCATGACAAATACGCTGGAACCGCATTGAAGGCATACGCTAGGGCTTGCCGCAAAGAATACCCGACCCTTGCCGACGATCTGGAAAAGTTCGCTTGTACAGTATGCCCTTACCGCAAGCAGAATGAAGGTCAGCACGGTTGGTGTCATATGTTTGAACACTTCCATTCAGGCTGTGAGTTTGGCGAACTGTCATAGAATCCGCAATGAGGTTATGGAATGAAGTCGAGAGGCTCAACAACAGATATTGTCAGGTGGCGCGACAACGATTCGCGCGAAGAAATCCAGTGCATGAGGGCGAACTGCTCAAGCGACTATGAGACTCTTTGCGGGTTCGCTGTGGATGAGGAAGAGGAAAGCGAAGTTATTACAGTCATTGAGCGGCGGCGTGGACGAGTAACTTGCCCCCACTGTTTGGCAATAATCGACGCTGTTCTGAACAAGTAACCACGTATCTGTAATTTTGCGCGGCGGCGTGGAAAGTGGACACGCTATGGGCGGCACGGTCTCCGTCCTAACCAAACTGACCTCTTAGCTGGAGTGACGCCCAGCCCGCGCAATCAACCAAGTTCTCAGCATAAGGAGGCAGCGCGATGAGTAAAGAAATTGTAGTCGGTTTAGAGCGTGAGGATCGGATGAGAAGAATCCGCAAATTGTACGCACAGACATGGCCCGGCATGATCGACAGCCTGTCCAATGAGGTTGAACGACTCAAGGGTGAGCACAAGGAAATGTTGGAAGCGCTGGAACACGCAATTAACACAATCCCCGCTGGAGAGGATTGGAGCCTTGAACACCTTGGAAGCTATCTAGAGCAAGTCGTTGCCAGGGTCAAAGGCGAATAACGCACTACATGAGAACAGGATAACACAATAAAGGAGCATAAATGACTACAATCAATCCTCTAAGCACCCTCACGCCTTTTGAAAAAAAGGTTTTAAATAAATACTACTGGCTCGCAAATGGTAGATTGAGGGCCCAAGAAATCCGTGCATCCAATTCACTTCGCCAAAAGGGATTCTTGGAACATGTTCCGAACAGTCAACATCCAAACCATTGGCGACTTACGAAAGGGACAAAAACACATATCATCGCGGCGAAATGGCCCAGGGCACACTAGAAAATACTGACATGAGAAAGCGCGACCATGAGTGATAATATCATCCCATTTGACAACTCCCTCAAGGTGAAGATCGCCTCCAGGAGTCTCAAGAAAACATGCTGCCGCCATCGACGGAGTGTCGTGCTTGACCCTGATTCCCGCCTTTTGGAGTGCGACGACTGCGGAGCGTTTGTTGATCCTTTCGACGTCCTGGCTGACATCGTCAACCGAGAAGTCAGGCTCACGTCCTCCCGCGAGTATCTTGCCCATGAGGTTAAAAAGCTGCGCGACGAAAAACGCGAGCTGGACAAAGAGGTCAAGAGGCTCAAAGCCCAGAGGCGATACCACGCGGCAAAAATGTCGCAGAATACAACCAAAACTGACCAGTTATTAGGAAATTTCGAATAACTGCCAGATATTAAGGAACTCTTAACAACTAATATGAACGGCTAAGATCGCCCTGAACCGCCGCGTCCCGGTTTTAAACCTCCCCGGATTGGGCCGGGATGCGGCAATTAGATGAAAAGAAAATGAACAATATAAACACCACGCACATCGACATCCATATCTTGGCCACGAGTTTGGCCGAGACCGTGAAATTGGTGAGGTTGTAATGGAAATGCACCCCATTCTTGTTGACTTGGATGGTCTTGCTGAGGCTATAAGTCTCAGTAAGAGTACGCTCCAACGATTCTACCGTGAGCTACCGCACGTCCGCATCCCATGTTCCCAAGGGGACGATGGACGCGGCGTCCTCTTTTCTGTAGAAGATGTCCGTACCTATTTGGTAAATAACCACGGAATCAATTATGGCAGTCAACACGTACAAAACGAAGAAAGGCGTTCGGTACCAAGCCGTTCTGTGCCTACGCGGTCAAAGAGTAGCGACCAAGTCAGGGTTCAAAACAAAAAGAACCGCAAAGCAATGGCTTCGGGACGAGGAGAAACAATGGGAATCGTCAGGCGGAAAGACGACAATCCCCATGGACTTCACATCACTCGCTAGTGACTATTTGTCTTGGGTAGAAGGACGACGCAAGCGCAACACCTATATTTATAAGCGCAGCACCATCAACCGGTTTCTTGATTTTTACCATGGTCGCCTCCCTGTCAATGAGATCACCCAAGAAATCATTGAAACGTACCTCCAAAACGAGATTGCGAAACGCACCGCAAAGGCGGTGAACAACGATCTTTTAGAACTCAGCATCCTTTTCAATTGGGCCGTAAAGCGTGGCCTGATGTCCAGTAATCCTAGCCGCCCTATCGAAAATTATGCCGCCGACGCATATGTTCGATATGTTCCCCCGGCCGAAGATATTTCTGCCGCCCGACTGGTAGCAAAACCGGAAGAACGCCGTATCTTCGACACCCTTTACTACACCGCAGCCAGACTCTCCGAAATCCTGGAACTAACCTGGGAAGACGTCAATTTCGACCACCAGGTCGTGCGTCTTTGGACGTCCAAACGAAAAGGCGGGAATCGGGAACCTCGGTACATCTCCATGCACAAAGAACTTCAAAAGACGCTTCAGGCTGCATGGGAAGCACGGGACAGACACAGCCCGTATGTCTTCACCAATCCCAAAGATGGCAAACAGTACACTCGGCACACGGAATTCATCCGCCTGCTTTTCAAACGTTTGTGCGAACGAGCCAAAATCAAAAAACCTTTCACGGCCCATTGCATCCGACACCACGTCGCTTCCCGTTTCGCAGATTCTCGCAAAGCGACACACCGCCAGATTCAACAATATCTTGGCCACATGAACCTGCGAACCACAGAAATCTATTTGCATGAAATGTCGGTAGACAGAGATATCGTCAAAGCCTTTGATGATCCTGACGAAAACGCCCAAGCAACGACCTCAAAATAATATGCAAAAAAATATGCAATTACCTTGCATGTTCTCCCTTTTTGAGCCGTCATCTTGCATATTATGCACACACAAACAGCCGAAAACCCTTACAAATAAGGGGCTAAGAGAAAACCGAACTCGACTCGAAATCGAGTTATGGGTCAAACCATACGTGGGTTCGAATCCCACCCTCTCCGCCAGCATTCTCAAGGGGTTACGTGTCAAAACGTAACCCCTTTTTTTGTGTCTTTTATGGGAAAATATGCAATTGGTCTAAAAAATTTTAATTTGTCCTCACACAGGCCTTTCTCGAAGGCCGTCTCAACATTAAACTCGTTGAACCGCCGAACCCGCGCCCGCCCGTCGGGCAGGAATTCGAGCGCGCCGTTGACCCCAACATTTCCAAATCTAACAAACCCTGCCCCGTGGACATTTTCTCACCAATATGGGCCAACATTTCCTCGGCAGCCTCACGTCGATGTGCCACCCTGTTAAAATTCAATCCATATTGTTGCCGAATGACGTCCAGATCATCCGGGCCGAAATGGTCAAATGCCGAATCCATAAATGTATTGAATGCCGCATCATTACCCACCAGCCCACGCAATCCATGATGCACACCCAGTTCATGAAGTCAGGTTAAATCGGCCTGTTCGACGGAATTCATGGCATCAACAACAAGGTATATGGTCTGCCCATCATGGACGCCGTGGACACCGCCAATCATTTCCCGTTGTCTGTACAAGGTCTTGATATGCTCCAGCAATTCAATAAAAGTATTGACAACCTTCAAAACAGCCACATTCTTTACACGGACTTGGAGAGTTTTGACAGCGGCTCTGACATTACTTAGCAATGATTTGCCATCTCGGTTCGAACGGTCTATATGTCAATGTATATCTTGACGAGTGGGAGCGTTCCCCGTATCCTCGGCAAGGTTGGTTGACTGAGACGCTTCAGGCTTAACCCAGCTTTTTATTATCTATGTTCCGTCTGGAAATAGGTTAACACAATGAGGGCCTATTTATGGATAGGCAAGACCAATCAACGAGTTAAGTGAACGCAACGCGACTACACAATGGCGTTTAAATTATCAGTAGTCTCGCAGGTGGGTAAAGTCGAGAAGACTTAAAAGATCAAGACATTGATTCTCAATGAAATGAACGCCTCTCATTTGGGTACCCTCTTAATTCACACATCTTCCAATCTCGACGGACTCATTAATATACTCATCTTATCCCTCCAAACGCCCTTCTTCGATCGATTGCGTTACGACCTCGTGCGGGAGGTCTTTTTTGGGTTTGATACCGAGATCCTTGAGGAGTTCGGCTTGGCGGACGAGGTTGCCTCGGCCGGTGGAGAGTTTCTTGGTGGCGGTGTCGTACACGGTTCTGGCCTGATTGAGCCGTTCACCTACTTTGGTGAGGTCTTCGACAAATCCGACGAACTTGTTGTATAATTCCGCGCCACGATTGGCTATTTCCTGCGCATTCCGATTCTGTTGTTCCTGTCGCCAGAGATGGGCCACGGTGCGGATGACAAAGAGCAATGTGCTGGGACTGACCAGCAGGATATTTTTATTCCAGGCGTTTTGCCACAATGTCGCATCCTTATGGCTGGCCAAGGTGAAGGCTGGTTCCACCGGGATGAACATGATGACAAAATCCAAAGATTCCACGCCGTACAACGATTGATAATCCTTGCTCGACAAGTTGTTGATATGAGCGTGGATTGAATCCAAATGCCGCTTTATTGCCGTTTTTTGCGCGGCTTCAGTCTCGGCGTTGACATAGGCTTCATAGGCCGTCAGGGAAGCCTTGGCATCAATAATCAGATGCCGATTTTCCGGCAGATGCACCACGACATCCGGCTGGCTGCGTCTGCCATTGTCCAGAGTAAAACTCTCCTGAACCTCATATTCATCGCCTTTCCGAAGCCCTGACATTTCGAGCACTCGCTCCAGAATCATTTCACCCCAATTCCCCTGAGCCTTGGACTGGCCCTTCAAGGCGCGGGTCAAATTGTTGGCGTCTGCGGACAGCTGCTTGTTCATGTCCATAACCTGCCGAATCTGCTCGGCCATGGCACTCCGCTCCTTGCCCTCAATAGAATAGAAATTCTCGACCTTGCGTTGCAAGTCACCCAGTTTTGTCTGAAATGGCTGCAATATTTCTTTATTCTGTTCGGTAAAATTCTTTGATTTAGTTTCGAGAATGTCATTCGCAACGGCTTTGAATTGATGCGACAACTCATTCTTGGCGACGTTTAGCAGTTCCAGTTTTTCCTGACTCTGCTTCTGTTCGGCTTCCAATTCAGCCTCCAGCGTTGCCAAACGGGCGTGGAGTTCCTCTTTTTCCTCCAAAAGTGCATCTCGAAATTCCGTCATTCGAGCGACTGCGTCCGCCCCTTCCTGTATCTGCGTTTTTTGAGAGGTTACCGTTGACTCAGCGGCCCCCACTTTTTCGCGGACATTGGACAATTCCCGTGCGGATTCAGCAGCACCGTCCTTGGCTTTTTCAAGAGCGGAAATAAGCTCGGGCACCCGCGTGGCCCGTTCCTTCAGCCGTACCTGTTCAAGTCGGGCCTGCTCCAATTCTTTTCTAGAGAGCTTCAATTGCTCGCGGACATTGTCTGACGAGGCTTCAAGCGTTTCAATATGAGTCTGCCTGTGTTCCAGTTTTTCCAGAAGACTCTCTCTTTCGATGTCACTCTGATTCTGCTGCATAGCCAATTTGTGCGAATACACCAAACGAACCACGAGACCACAGACAAGTGCTCCGACAACAAATCCGCTCCCCAAAAAGACCACACTCCATCCATCCACTATTGGAAACACCATCGCACCTCTCGGCTTCATATATAATATTTTTGCAGCTTCACGCACTGCGATCAATTCATGCCCATTCACACCGGGCAAAAGAATGAGTGATCACTGTCCCACCCACACCACATTATGCTTTTTTCTGTTTTCGAATATTTTTCCACGGTTTGAAAATCGAAATAAAAAGCAAACCGACCAAAACCAAAGCTTGAACCGTGCCAAAAAACGCGTGTAAAAATTCGTATTGAAGATATGCGGCATCAGTGAGTGCGGCCAAACCAAGCTGTCCGGACAGATTCATCATGGCAACTTCCCACGGACCAAGATAGAACATACCGAACAAAATGGCGGCAATGGTAATAATCCATTTGAGAATCATCCATCCATGCCGAAAGAACCCCCATCGAGAAAACAGGCTATATGTGAAGCCGGTCAAGAGACAACCAAAAGCCCCTAAAATAACGATTATTTTTATATCAATGTAGTGAATGGCCTGATTAATTCCATACAGCACGCCACCGTCATTTACACCTATTTTTGCCACGGCAAATTGTCAAACCAAACTTAACACCCCGGCAAGTCCCTGCTCCTCAATGATTTCCCAGGTTGTCCTGTATCCGAATTTCTTCCTTGGTCGATGGTTTA
>NZ_WUEH01000042.1:2007-3813 GCF_010468615.1 Pseudodesulfovibrio sp. JC047
AACGATCTTTGACAGTTAAATAGGGTAAGAAGAGAGAATTCCTAAGTTAAATAAGTTACTAAGGGCACAAGGTGGATGCCTTGGCACTAGGAGGCGATGAAAGACGTGATAGGCTGCGATATGCCTCGGGGAGGAGCCAAATATCCTTTGATCCGGGGATTTCTGAATGGGGAAACCCACATGAATTCATATTCATGTATCTCAAGACTGAATACATAGGTCTTGAGAGGCGAACGCGGTGAAGTGAAACATCTCAGTAACCGCAGGAGAATAAATCAAAAGAGATTCCGGTAGTAGCGGCGAGCGAACCTGGAATAGGCCAAACCATCGAGTTTCGACTTGATGGGGTTGTAGGGCTGACATAATCGATCCATGATTAGATAAGGGAACAGGTTGGGAAACCTGGCCGTAGAGAGTGAAAGTCTCGTACCTTAAATTGAAAGTGGCGTAGTCAGTACCTGAGTACCGCGGGACACGAGAAACCCCGTGGGAATCTGGGAGGACCATCTTCCAAGCCTAAATACTCCCTAGTGACCGATAGCGAACCAGTACCGTGAGGGAAAGGTGAAAAGAACCCCTGTTAGGGGAGTGAAATAGAACCTGAAACCTTGTGCCTACAAGCTGTGGGAGCGGACTTGTTCCGTGACCGCGTGCTTTTTGCATAACGGGCCAGCGAGTTAATCTGTAGTGCGAGGTTAAGCCTTAAGGTGTAGCCGTAGCGAAAGCGAGTCTGAATAGGGCGACAAGTAGTGCGGATTAGACCCGAAGCCGGGTGATCTATCCATGAGCAGGCTGAAGCTTGAGTAAAATCAAGTGGAGGGCCGAACCAGTATCGGTTGAAAACGATTTGGATGACTTGTGGATAGGGGTGAAAGGCCAATCAAACCCGGTGATAGCTGGTTCTCTCCGAAATATATTGAGGTATAGCGTCACATAAGTTTGCCGGAGGTAGAGCACTGACAGGGCTAGGGGCCTCACCAGGTTACCAACCCCTATCAAACTCCGAATGCCGGTAAATGATGTGTGGCAGTCAGGCTATGGTTGCGAAGGACCATGGCCAAAAGGGAAACAGCCCAGACCAACAGCTAAGGTCTCCAAATCAATGCTAAGTGGGAAAGGTGGTGGAGTTGCTTATACATCCAGGAGGTTGGCTTAGAAGCAGCCATCCTTTAAAGAAAGCGTAATAGCTCACTGGCCTAGCGATTCTGCGCCGAAAATGTAACGGGGCTAAGCATTGTACCGAAGCTTTGGGTTCATACTTTGTATGAGCGGTAGGAGAGCGTTCTCAGATGGGATGAAGGTGAACCGTGAGGTTTGCTGGACTAATGAGAAGAGATCATGCTGGCATGAGTAACGATAAAATAAGTGAGAAACTTATTCGCCGTAAACCTAAGGTTTCCTGGGTAAAGCTAATCTTCCCAGGGTAAGTCGGCCCCTAAGGCGAGGCAGAAATGCGTAGTCGATGGGAAACAGGTTAATATTCCTGTACATGTATATGTGTGCGATGGAGGGACGCAGAAGGATAGATGATCCGGGTGTTGGATATTCCCGGTGCAAGCGTGTAGGGTTGAATTGTAGGTAAATCCGCAGTTCTTTATGCCTGAGACGTTATGCCGAGTCTTTAATCGACGGAAGTCATTCATTCCATACTGCCAAGAAAAGCTTCTAAGTTTAGCATATGCATACCGTACCGCAAACCAACACAGGTAGGTGGGTCGAGCAGACCAAGGCGCTTGAGAGAACTCTGGTTAAGGAACTCGGCAAAATGACCCCGTAAGTTCGCAAGAAGGGGTGCTCGAAATTGTC
>NZ_WUEH01000042.1:3911-5514 GCF_010468615.1 Pseudodesulfovibrio sp. JC047
CAGGTAGGTGGGTCGAGCAGACCAAGGCGCTTGAGAGAACTCTGGTTAAGGAACTCGGCAAAATGACCCCGTAAGTTCGCAAGAAGGGGTGCTCGAAATTGTTATCAATTAACTTTGTGCGCGATTTTGAGACGCAGCGAATCGGGGGGGGCGACTGTTTACTAAAAACATAGGTCTCTGCTAAGTCGTAAGACGATGTATAGGGACTGACGCCTGCCCGGTGCTGGAAGGTTAAGAGGAGGGGTTAGACTTCGGTCGAAGCTCTGAATCGAAGCCCCAGTAAACGGCGGCCGTAACTATAACGGTCCTAAGGTAGCGAAATTCCTTGTCGGGTAAGTTCCGACCTGCACGAATGGCGTAACGATCCCCCCACTGTCTCAACCAGAGACTCAGTGAAATTGAATTCCCAGTGAAAATGCTGGGTACCCGCGGAAGGACGGAAAGACCCTGTGCACCTTTACTGCAGCTTGACATTGGTATTTGATTGATAATGTGTAGGATAGGTGGGAGACTTTGAAACATGCTCGCTAGAGTGTGTGGAGTCACCCTTGAAATACCACCCTTTATTACTTAGGTATCTAATCCATAGCCGTCATCCGGCGTGGAAACAGTGTCTGGTGGGTAGTTTGACTGGGGCGGTCGCCTCCTAAATAGTAACGGAGGCTTGCAAAGGTTCCCTCAGGCTGATTGGAAACCAGCCGTTGAGTGCAAAGGCATAAGGGAGCTTGACTGTGAGAGAGACATCTCGAGCAGGAACGAAAGTTGGTCTTAGTGATCCGGTGGTTCCGCATGGAAGGGCCATCGCTCATAGGATAAAAGGTACGCCGGGGATAACAGGCTGATCGCGTCCAAGAGTTCACATCGACGACGCGGTTTGGCACCTCGATGTCGGCTCATCACATCCTGGGGCTGAAGCAGGTCCCAAGGGTACGGCTGTTCGCCGTTTAAAGTGGTACGCGAGCTGGGTTTAAAACGTCGTGAGACAGTTTGGTCCCTATCCTCCGTGGGCGTAGGAGAATTGAAGAGGGTCTGCCCCTAGTACGAGAGGACCGGGGTGGACGAACCTATGGTGTTTCTGTTGTCACGCCAGTGGCATTGCAGAGTAGCTAAGTTCGGAAAGGATAACCGCTGAAAGCATCTAAGCGGGAAGCCCGCCTCAAGATAAGTTCTCCCTGGACATTAGTCCCTAAAGATCCCTTGAAGACTACAAGGTTGATAGGCTGGAGGTGTACGCAGTGTGAGCTGCTTAGCTGACCAGTACTAATAGATCGTGCGGCTTATTTGACATTATATAAAGGAATTCTCTCTTCCCCTGTTTACTTATATATTTGAGTAGACATTACTCAACTCTTTTTCTTGGTGCCCAAGGAGGAGGGGGTACACCCGGTCCCATTCCGAACCCGGAAGTTAAGCCCTCCATCGCCGATGATACTGCATGGTAGCGTGTGGGAAAGTAGGTCGGTGCCAAGGATCTTTTCAAAAAGCCCTGATTCAAATGAATCAGGGCTTTTCTTATGCGGCACCATGTCAAGAACTCCCTTTCTTCGTTGTTTTCTCTTTAATTAGGCCAGGCTTCACCCTCGCCTTATGGCGTATTAGTAAT
>NZ_WUEH01000043.1 GCF_010468615.1 Pseudodesulfovibrio sp. JC047
CGGGTTACGCCGGGGACATCCAACGCCCATTGCACATAGTCGAAGGTAGCTCCGCCATGTGGGGCCTGACGAATTCTCGCCAACAACCTGCCGCGCAAGTCCTCGTCGCTTTCAACGTCAGTGCCTCCGGCCAACTCGCTGGCAATCGCTGTGCTTTGCACTCCGGCAACGGGAGACAATAACTTGAGTTGAGTGCCTGCGGAAGCGTTCGATTCAGCTCCGGCTTTGATCGCCATGATGGATACTTCGGCAGAACCATCAGCAATAACGCCCTCGGTAGTGGTTTCATATTCAAAACCATCGCCCCGTTTCCATATCGTTCCAATCGGGAGCACACTTCCATCTGATCCGTTAAGCGTGATCGGTCCAGAAGACTTTGACGCCGCCTTGCGCCGTTTTCCCCAAATGGAAGCCCAGCGTTCAAGTTGCTCGACTTCGGCTGTGTCCGGCATCCCCTGCAAGGCAATCCAGTCCAGATAGCCATAAAGGCCATGCACGGCCCCCGCTTGCATCTTGGCCAAAATGTTCAACAGCATTCGGCGCAGGCTGGCATCGGCCCCGTCAAGACGGCTTTCGATGTCGGCCACGCTCCTATCGATCAGTTCCTTGAGGCTCGGACGGTCAAAAGGCATTACATTTTCTCCCAAAGATACTCGAATTTATAATCAAGGGCGGGGGCATCTGGACGGAAGATCCTGACTAACAGGCCAAGAACGCCGGTGCGAACCCACCATGTATCGACGGATACGGACTCGGCAACGCCGTCTCCCACCATCCAGTCCAGGGCTTCCTGAGCGTATTCCCTGGCTCTCATCCGGACGGACGGGAGTTGCTTCTCGCGGCTGAGCAGCCACAAACGGGAACCGATTTCATCCCCTGCGACTTCGGGGTAGGCGTCCGCCCACCAACCGCGCCGGTCACCGGAGTTGTCCGGCAGAACATCGTCGGCCTTGGCCCTGCGATCCACAAACAAAGACAGGATAACGGCGGTTTTCAAGCCGTCGTCGCGGACGAGCTGCAAATCTTCCAGGGTCAGGTCCGCGCCCATTTCTTTCCAGATCAATCCTGCGTCCATTACTGCTCCTGATTCGGCGATTCCGTGGTGCCGCCGCTGTCACCCGGATGATTGTGTCCATTAAAGACCTGCCGCATTCCGTTTATGGTTCTGGAGTTGCCGCTACCGGTTTGGTCCAGAATGTCCTTTTCAGCCTCGACGCGGCCTGTAAACCGTGCGAGCGGGGTGTCGAACAGGGCTTCGGTTCCGGCCTTCATTTTGACAATCCGGCCACGTTGGAAATGAATATAATCGCCCTCGTCCGTATAGAGAGCTACTTCGCCGCCCTTCATTCCTTTGAGCCGATACCGGCGATCGTCAACGTTGATGACAACGGTATGCGATCGGTGTCCACCGACGGACAGGGTTATGGCTTCGGCTCCGGGATGCGGAACGGAGGTAAAGCCGTACTGCTGGAAGCGTTCAAGACTATCAAGGAGTTCCTCGCCGAGAATCCGGGTCTGGAGTTCCTGGAGCGTGGTGTCGTCATCAATCATGACCAACACGGCCCTGGAGACCATGAGCGCCAGCCTGCGACGGATAGGCCTGAGCATCTTTTCAACGGCGCGGATCACCATGCTTCCTCCTTTCCCGGTTCAGGCAATTCAATGCGGTCAAAGGCCTGACGTGGCAAAAGGGAAAGCCCGGTAGTAAAACCACGTTCATTCAATGTCAGGTCAACTTCCACGATCAGGCGGTCCTCATTGATGCCGAGGAAAGAATCGCGAACTGGCACCATGAAACCGGGTCGCCAAAGGCCACCGGAGTGGAACCAGCCACGCACGGTGTAGTTAATTCGTTTGCTTCGGCCAAAACGGACGTTTCTTTCCCATTCGGCGCGATCATTGGCCGCCGCTTCGTCGATTTGTTCTTCGGCCAGGATAGTCAGGGGACGATGACGATTGACGGCGGCGTCCTTGGCCATGCCCATGGGGTGGGCGGCGGCTTCGGTGTTCCATTCGTCGGTACCGGACATCTGCCCTTTGACCTGATAGCGGCTGAATCGATCCCGGTGGGAGATTTTGCCATTGGCTTTCAGGATGTTTTCGCCGAGCTCAAGGGGCGTTTTAATTCGCCGCGTCCCGGCACGGTCAATGACGAGATTGCCAAGCCCATCGGACAGCAACAGCACCGCGCGAATCCGGGCAGCCGATTCCAGGGTCTCAAAAACGGAATCGCCTTCATTGTTCTTCAGCCGCGAAAACGAGCCGCCCACGTCTGTGGAGACCTTGACGCCTACTCCAAAGGGTTTGCACAACTCCTTGGCCACTTCGGCAAGAGTCCTGCCGGAGAATTGTGTCGAGGGTGCCGAGCTGTCGACCAGGTCTCCGGTTTTATCACGGCCCGAGACCGTGATTCCGTGGCTTTTGGCATCATATTCGATGGCAACGTCATCCACATGACCAGCGATAATCGGTGTCCCGTCAATGCTCACGGTGCAGGCTGCCCCCGGATTGATGGGGCGGACCTTTGCCTGTCCGGCCCAGCGGTCCTTGAGGCCTAATTCAAATGTTGCGGTCAGTTGCTCCAAGCCACGTCGAATGGTGATCCGTTTCCAGCCGCCGAATTCGCGGCCGTCGATCTTGAGGCGCACGTCCGGGTTAGTCATTGGTCAGGACCTCCAGCTTGACGCCGCCGGGTATTGCTCCGGGATGGCGCACCCAGTTGCGGCGACATATTTCGTCAGCGCGGGATGCATCACCGTAAATAGCGTGTGCCAATGCCAACCCCGGCAAAGTTGCTGACGGGGTGTATGATGTGAGCCGGGGCAGGCCCGCGCGGTCTGCGAAATCCTTGACCACGGCGACTCGCAATTCGGTTAAGGCCAAATACACGGGGTCGGTCGCGCTGGCGGCTTCATCTTCCAAGCTGTTGACCAGGACGTCGCGGACAGTTTGGGCATCATCGAAAGTGTCAAAGGTCATGGTCGAAGCAGCAACTGCCGCTTCGGTCATGGACGTACGCCGAATCAGACCGGACACGGCCTCGGCATTTTGGGATGCTTTGGCTCCCATTGTGGACAAGGGCGACGCCGCCGGGACGGAGCCGGAATAGATAAAAAGATCGCTGGTCGCTGAAACCGGAGTCTTCACTCGTTGAACGGATAAACCGTCTGAGGAAGACGAGCCAATCCAGTTTTGCGGAAAAAGGCCGGAAACAATGCCGGTGATACGATTCGCCAAAACATCGGGCGTGGCTATGAGAGTCGAGACGTCAGACCGCAAGGACGTCATGTCGGAGGCCACCATCCCGGCAAAATTGACGGGGACCGCCGCCTGATCGAAAACGGACCAGACTTCGTCCAGGGCCGTGTTGACGAGGTCAATGGCTTCGGTTCGTACCCATTCAGACCCCTTGACGTCGAAGGAGGCGGCGAAGTCCTTTTTTGATGTTTCCTGTACGGTGGCCGCTGAATCCTTCACCGCCCAGGACGTATCAACGGTTTCGTCGGGTTGAGGGTTTTTACCCGCTTCACAAAAGGAAATAGAGAACGTGGCCATGCCGCCCTTGTCCGTGGTTTCCCGGACACGCCACTCTTGCACAGCAACCGTGCGGGAACCGAAATACGGGTGAACAAGTCCGCCGGGGCCATAGGCATCAAGGGCCTCGATAAGCACGTCCCGAGCCTTCATATAATCCGGCCCCAGAACATACGCTTCAATGCTGAACAATTTTGCTTTACGCCCCAGGTCTTCGGCGTTGGGATCGTCGCGCAACGGGAATTCGTCCAACACGATCCGGCGGCCGCCGGTCAGGGTATGATCCTTGACGAAAAAGGGCTTGCCTCGGAAGCTCGCGTCGCTCAGTTGCTCTTTCCAGCTCATCGTCCAACTCCCCCATATACAGGCCCGAATCAACGTCCAGTTCCATGCCCTGGGCGTCCATTTCAGTCACCCTTGTACGGTCTTCACTGATTTCAATGCGCATTTTTGCTTCGGGTTGTTTCGGTGTATCCGGTTCGGTCAACCAATCACCCACAACGTCACCGAGCCAACCACCAGCCATGGAACCAAGCATTCCACCGACTGCCGTGCCGACCCCGGGCAAAATGATTGACCCTATGGTTGCGCCAAGCACACCGCCGCCGACACTGCCAGCGGTGGATATACCGGCTTGGGCCGTGCGGCCCCATTTTTGGGAACTTGTGAGTGATTCGTCGGTCATGATGTCTGCCACATCAATGATGGAACCAACGGTGGTAATGGCCGCACCTACTCCACCCAGGCCTCGGGAGAGGCCTCGATGTCTCCCAAGAAATTTGGAGCCACGACGAAGCCAGCCGCTGCGCCTCTTGGTCCGTCCGCCTTTCTTGCCGGACTTTCCCGAATCGCCTTGCCAGCCGCCGCCGTATTCTTCCGGCATCATGCTCATTTGGCGATTGACAACATAAACCGGAATCGGACCGGAGCCACGGCCACCGGCCAAGCCCCCAAGCCCTTGTTTCAGCTTGCCGCCGAGACGGCCAAGGATCAGGGAACCAGCCAGTTTGGCGGCACCAATGCCAACGGCACCGGCAGCAGCTCCTCCGACCAGCATTTCCGTGCCTGATATTTTCTTGTCGTCCAGAACATACTTGATGGCGTTTTTGACGACCGCAGATTGTAATCTCAAACTTAACACTTTCGGGGGGGGGGAGTTCCCAAAATGAATGTCCCATGAAAATGTTGTCCTAACACTAAAACTCCACAACGGAG
>NZ_WUEH01000044.1 GCF_010468615.1 Pseudodesulfovibrio sp. JC047
CTGTACCACACGGCGCGGCACGGCGGATTTATGGCCATCGTCGGAGAGTCCGGTTCCGGCAAGTCCACCTTGCGCCGAGACTTGATCGACCGCATTGCCCGAGAGGGAAAGTCCGTCCACATCATGGAGCCGTATGTTTTGGGTATGGAGGATAACGACAAGACAGGCAAGACGCTCAAGGCCCAGCATATCGCCGAAGCGATTATGGCAACCGTGGCCCCTACCGAGCCTATCAAGTCCAGCCCGGAGGCGAGATTCAGGCAATTGCACAATGTGCTGCGCTCCAGCCGTCGCGCCAACAATTCTCATTGCCTCATCATTGAGGAGGCACATGGGTTGCCCCTTCCGACCCTCAAGCACCTCAAACGATTTCTGGAACTAGAGGACGGCTTTAGGAAACTCATGGGTATCATTTTGTTGGGACAAACCGAACTTAAACAGAAGCTAAGCGAAAGCAATCCCGCCGTGCGTGAAGTCGTACAGCGGTGCGAAATGGTGGAGCTGGCCCCTATGAACGGCAGCTTGCCGGAATACGTTCGCTTTCGGTTCGACCGTGTGGGTGCGGACGCCTCCAAAATCATCACCGATGATGCCATTGAGGCGCTCCGCTCGAAATTAACCGGTCCCAAGTCCCGTTCCGGCGCTGGCGACTCCTTGTCTTTGGTCTATCCACTGGCCGTGGGCAACCTGATTGTCGCGGCCATGAATCTGGCAAGCGACATCGGCGCGCCGATAATCACCCCGGACATCATCCAGCAGGTCTAAGGAGGCTCTTATGGAATTGGAAATCATTGGAACAACACCCGGCAGCCGTCGACAGACTGGCAATAAGGCATGGCCCAATACGGCCAAAGGATTGATTAGCGGCAAGATCGTCGGCAAGGCAATCGAACTCAAGGCACTTATCCAGCGCGGAATGGACGTCAATTCCATCGAACACGCCAACCGGCTGTGCGACGCGCTCATATATGATGCCGAAACCGTGGATATGCTGGAAAAAGCCCCACTTGTAGGAGGGTATAATGAATAGTCTCAAAAACGACGTACCCAAAGGGTACATGAAAAATGCCCAAGACCACCTGGTTCCAATGGATCAGGTGAAGGATATCGACAAGGCTAGGGACGAACTGGTGTTGGAATTGGTGGGAAAATTCAAACGTCAGCAGGAAGCGTTGCGGAAACTCAAGATGGCTGCACTTGATGACATCGAAGCGTTTATCCAATTGAGCGGAGAACAGTACGGAGTGTCGGTTGGCGGCAAGAAAGGCAACGTCACTCTCCGCAGTTACGACGGCAACTATGAAATTAAGCGCCAGATTTCCGAACACCTGAGTTTTGATGAACAGCTCCAGGCCGCAAAGGAACTGATTGACGAATGCATCAAGGAATGGACCGAAGGTTCCAGGACCGAGATTCAGGCTCTCATCAACGACGCATTTCAGGTTGATAAGGAAGGCCGTATTAACACCAGCCGTATTCTGGGGTTGCGGCGGCTGAACATCAAAGACGAACGCTGGCTCAAAGCTATGGATGCCATCGGCAACAGCCTGACCATCGTAGGCAGTACAACCTATGTTCGGGCCTATGAACGAGGTGAACATGGCAAGCCTCAATCCATTGCTTTGGATATGGCCAGTGCATAATTCGCGGCAACAAAGAGGGCGGCCCATGGTGGCCGTCCCCCAATTGGCTTATCAAAAATCAAATCGGAAATCGTTTTAGAAAATGCATTGAATCAGCAGAAATATGACCAAAGGAGAAACCATGGTGATGTATCTCAACCCAAAAGCAATGGTTGGCGATCCCAATGCAATACGTAACGCGGCCCAAATAGTCGCTGAGAAAAAGGACGCTCAAATAAAGGCCCTGACCGAGGCTATACAGCGCACAATCAATATATACGAGGACGAGGCCCCAATAATGGCGACAGACCTCAAGGCTGTATTGGCTGATGTGCATGGCGATGACAACTAATCCGCAATTTAGCGACCAAGGAGAAATCATGAACGCAATCGAAGCATATCAGGCCAGCAGCACATGCGTGTGTGGCGGCATACCTACTCTAGTTGAGGTAAACGGCAAACAGCAGATTAAGTACGCCTCTTGTGGATGCTCTGGACCACTTGCACCTCAAGCTGAAGGTGCTGTCCGTGGCTGGAATATAAACATTGAGGCTTTGACCTCTAACGTGACTGTCATTGACATCATGTCGCGGGACAACCCCAAGCTGGCTGAGTTGTTCGGCAAGTAACCACGTATCTGTAAAAGGCATACCAACATGGCAATGAAAAATAAGGGAAAGAATTGGAGAGTCTGCCTGATCAGGAAGGCCAAGACCATCCAAAATCAAGTTCTCCATATGTCGGCTGAGGATTATGAAACCATGTTGTTGGTTCGCTACTATAAAAATTCCACGGCTGATCTATCTATTAATGAATTGAAAGACCTTTGCGCGTATCTGGATTTCCTCACGGGAAAGCAGTTTAATAAAAAGCAACCACCCAAGGTTGATCCTCAGGCCCGAAAGATATGGGTGCTTTGGCAGGAACTGCACAAGATCGGCGAAGTACGCAATCCCAGCATCAAGGCACTCAACACCTTTATTCAAAATCGTTGTCATATCAACGTCGAGTCATACACTTGGCTCAATCGTTTTCAGGCCAGCGACGTGATCGAAATTCTCAAAAATTGGCAGAAAAGAGTGAGAGCGAGGTCCGCATGAAGAGTCGTGAAGTAGGTGCAGAATTGTTGGTTGATTTGGCCGACAATTTGACCATGATACTTACAGACAAACTCGGTATTGATCCTAACAAGGCAAAAAGGGCGGCCCAAGACGCGGCCGCCCATATTGCAGACAATTGGGGTGGACAGTCCGTTTATATTCCTATGGATTTAGTAACCCGTATGAATACACGCAACTCCGATATTTATTCCGAATTTTCTGGCGACAATATTTCTGAGCTAGTCCGCAAATTCGGGTTGTCCCGCCAAGCCATCTATCGCATTATCCGCGTCGAACGACAAAGGCGGTTACCGAGGCAAGGGTCGCTGTTTCAAAATATGTAACAGTGTTTCACAATAGCGGTCCCGGATAATCCCAGGCAGTCCCGGATAGTCCCGAATTATCCTGCACTATCCCCTAAGTTATCCCGTGTCCCTTCA
>NZ_WUEH01000045.1 GCF_010468615.1 Pseudodesulfovibrio sp. JC047
TCTCGGCCACTTTTTATCTTAATCCGCTACCCGAATCGGAGGCCATCCATGGCTAAATTATCCTCTGCCCGTCGCGTATTGCGCGTCCTGTCCATCCTCAAGGGCAACACCATTCACGGCCTGTCCAACGGCGAGATCGCCAAGGCCCTGGACGAATCACCCGTCAATATTTCCCGCGCGCTCGACGTCCTGGTGGACGAAGGATTCAGCACCAAGCTGGACTCCGGGCGTTACGCCCTGGGCCTCCAGGTGGCGAAGATCGGATACGCGCACATCAATGAACTGGATATGGCCGAAAGACGAATCAACGAACTCAGGCAGCGCACCATGGCCGGTGCCTTGAACTAAATGGGAAGGAGACTCACATGGGAACAATCGACGCGATGGATGACATCCTCGGAATGACATTCGGAGAACTGGTGGAATTGGGAGAAGTCAGCTGCACCTTGAGCGATGGCAACGACAATCCCATTGCGGTTATGGCCGTGGTCAAAGGCAAAGAACTCTGCATGGAAGTGCTGGAGGTCATAGCGCGGCATGAGGAGGACGAGAATGAAAACTAGCACCCCTCCGTCTCGGAAATCTCGCAACTCAAAGGAATCCCTCATGCCCGGCATCCCCAAGTTGCTCGTCATGGATAATGGCAATGCTGCCACGTCTCGCCTGACCGCCAAGCGGATCAGCCAGCTGGATCGATAAACCGACTTTCTCAAGGAGGAAATACACATGACCACACGAACTTGCGCCAGCTGCGAATACCACAAGTCCAAATCCAACCCGACCCCTGGAAAGCTGATCCCCGGAGAGTCCGGCAAATGCACCCGCCCCACGGGCTTGTGCGACCACATCAAGGATCAGGCCGAGGAACCGGCCTCCATCTTTTCCAAAAACCTCGTTTCGTCCGAGGCCGTCCAGGAAGCCATTGCCTCCACAGCCGTTGACCAAAAAGACAGGGGGAGCCTGAGCGCTCTTGCCCTCTCGGCCATGCAGGATGCAAGTGCCCGGGCACAGCAGACCGGCGAGATTCCTACGGATGATGAATTGTGCGAGACCGCCGTCCGGGCGATCCTTGCCAGCAAGTGCGAACCCGCTCTGGTTCCCGAAGTCTCGACCGCCCACGAAGCGCGCGACCTGGAAGCTCAGAATACCGCTGCCGCTGTTGATCAGGCCGTGATGGATGCCGAGGAGGCTTTCCGCGACTTGGGGCGGCTTGAAACAGGGGCGTTTTTTGCGACGGTCGCAGATATTATGACCGCTCAGATTTTTCAAAAGCTCAAGAAAAACAAGGCATACAAGAATCTTCCCTATATGGACGAAGATGGAAAACTGCGACACATCACAACTTTGGACGAGTTTTGCACCGTCAAGCTCGGCAAATCCTATCGCCGCGTGAAAGAGCTTTCCGACACCCTGACGACCCTTGGACCGGACCTTTACGAATCAGCCGAGCGCATAGGCTTCCGGGCCAAGGATTACCGCGCACTCAAGGCTCTGCCTGAGGACGAACAAGCCATCGTCAAGCAAGCATTGGAGGCCGAGTCCAAGGACGAAGTTTTGAACGTGCTGACGGATTTGACCGAGCGGCACAATGCCGAACGCAAGGCCGCCAAGAAGGACAAGGAAGCCCTGGAGGCGGACCTGGAAGCGAGGTCCAAGCTGCTTGAAGACAAGGCCGAGCGGCTGGAAAAGACCGAGGAGGAACTATACCGCCTCAAGTCTCTGCCGCCGGATGCTGACCTCGAACTCAAGCTGGCTCGAGAAGAGGAAGCGGTCAAAGAATTGGACAAGGCGTTTGTTACGGCCCTGGCCGAGTTCAACCAGCTGTTGCTCCAGGTGGACGCCATCATTGAAAGCGGGGACATATCCAATCATACGCAATCATATGCAATTCAGCAGGTTCAATCCCTTTGCTTTGATATCCAGGACAATCTCATTAATTACAGCATCCCCGTTGATTTTGAAGAGATGATCAATCCTGCTTGGATGCGGGACACAGCCCAGGCCGATCTAGAAGAAGGCCGGATTGCGGAAGAAATCGCTGGGA
>NZ_WUEH01000046.1 GCF_010468615.1 Pseudodesulfovibrio sp. JC047
ACCTTGAGCAACTGGGCAGAACCCATGCATAATTGCAGCAGACCAAACTTTGTCCATATCAAGCACCTTGTCACCACATTCATGCTCATTCCATCCCTCCAACGCATGAAGAATTCCCGCGATTCGCCATGCGCTCATAACCCTCCTTGGCAGCCAATTCTCGCATGAATGCACATTCTGCAGCGTTTTTGGTACAGCCATTGCAGGAGTTGTCGAGTAGCTGCAGCTGTCCTTGCGTACCATCTTTGGAGGAAATTGTGAGTATGGGATAAACAGAGTTCCTTTCTGTGCTCTGAATTGTTCAGCAGAATCTAGACCATCACCAATTAACCAAACCTTTGCGGTGCCTGTTTTCGAAAACGAAAGATTGTCAGCTACAGTTTCTGGTATTTCTGGCTTGAGTAAATGATAATCTTGCTTGTTTGTCATCGTGACTTTGATATTTTTCTTGCATAATGCTTGCGCTACAGCACGCGCCACCTTGGAAACATTTCCTGCAAGAATTACTTGGTCTGTGCCTTGGGGGATACTGTTGACAACCACTGCAGCAGCTAAGCTGGTTCCATCGACAATTCGTGCTCCCAACTTTGGGTATTTCAGCAGATATTGTTCTCCACTTTTATTCAGGGTATGTGCCTGATTCAGGAGTCCAAGGCTTACAACTTTAGCCCCATTCTTGTCAGCTTCACATACCGCCTTTTCGATAAGATCATTGATAGCTTCCTTCTCCCAATCCAATCCATAATGGAAACTGTATCTTGGTATGGCCCATGACTGCATCCTGATCTTCTTCATGACATTCCTCTCAACAGTGAATGAAGAACCGTACGTCCATGTCAGCACCATGGAGAGCCATGACAGAGGCCACATCATCCTCATGTACCACCTGGAAACGTAGGGCCTGGACGCAAATTCGGCGAAACCGGGCCTCATGTGGTAGATGGAATGCAGGGTGGTCAGGTGTGTAAGGTGAACCACATCCACTGCTTCTTCTTCGTCATTGTTCTTCAGTGAGTTCTCATACAGAGTGTCTGATGACTTGTCCATGGTGTTGTAGATATAATCGTAGAACGGCATGAAAAGGGAGTAGTTTGTCCGAAACTGAGTGTGGTGCAGAGAATGAAACGATGGCGTGTACATGAGATACTTGAGAGGAGGGAACCATGTGAAGAGCCAGCTGGGTACCAACTCGAAGTTGCAGTGCCCCATGTTGTTCATGAAATCAATGTAAATCAAATACATCTCGAATGCAATTATGGAAGCAGTTCCAGTCAAGGCACAGGCGATCAGTGGGATCGAGAAGAGCAATTCGTAGGCAACGAGCTCAGCAAACGGATGGATGACGGATGTGATGGGCTCAGTGACGATTGAGGAGTGGTGGTGCGAGTGGTAGCGGGTGTAGAGAAAGTGGTGGTGCAACGCACGATGGAACCAGTAGTAGAGGAACTCCACTGGCCCGGCATGCAGCAAGGCAATCAGCCCCGCGCCATCCGTCCTCCACAGCGGTAAGTGTTGCCCGCCCGGTACGTACAGTGCGCCGAGGTATAGCAGGATACCGCTCAGGATGATCTGGTCGTCCCAGTTCCTCTCGCGGTCAACCTGGTCGAACTCGATGCCGCGGCGAACAATCTGGCGGCGGCCACGGGCGTTTTGGAGGCGGGAGATGGTGATCCAGGCTTGGTTGTGCAGCATCCGCAGCAGCAACGACGGGAGGATGGCGATGTACCCGAGATCCACCTCACGCCTCCCCTTGGTCGCCACCTCATACCACCCGTGCGCTACCCACGGCGCCAGCAACACGTACTTGAAGCTGCCAAGCTTCTTCCATGGCCACTCCGTGAAGAGTCCTGGGTTTGTGGCCATA
>NZ_WUEH01000047.1 GCF_010468615.1 Pseudodesulfovibrio sp. JC047
TCCGGGCAAGGCGTTATTGCGTGGGATGCTGTGGTGGATTGGCGGCAGGTCCATTACGAGATCCGCAAAGGGGTGTTGTGGGATACGGCCATGCCGCTCGGCCAGACCCGCGAGCTATCGTATCCCGTGGGCACCGACGGCACGTACATGGTCAAGGCCGTGGCCGGTGGCGCATACTCCGACAACCCAACTCAGGTCGTGGTGGACGGCTCCGGGCGATTGGTGGCCAACGTGTTGGCCACGTATGACGAGGCCGGACTCGGGTGGCCCGGGTCTCTTGATGGCTCGGCCTGCGTCGAGGAGGGATATGTCACCCTGTCCGATCCTGCTGTCCCTGGTCGGTATGTGATCCCGGCTGAGCACATTGTGCAGTTGGATACACCGGCCCTGTGTACCGTGTCAGTGGATTATCTGTTGTATGGCAACGGCATCCACGACGACATGTATGGGGTGCCGGATGTGTATGCAATATTCGACCTGTATGGCGGGTATGGCCAATATATCCATGCAACCGTGCGTATTGACACGATGCGGGATGGAGAGTGGACGGGATGGCGCAATTTTGTGCCGGGATCGTACTATGCCGAGCAGTATCGGTTGTGCATCGATATATCGAGTGACCGTGCTGACGTTGCCCCAATTTTGACCGAGTTTGCCTTTGCCGTGGATGTCCCGGATCGCACCGAGCGTCGGGACAATCTGGTCGTGCCAGCCTCTGGATTGACGGTTGTGTTTGACACACAATTTAACGTGACCCCGTCCGTGGTGTGTCAAATTGTCGGAGCTGTTGGCGGTGAGGACGTGGAGTTGACTGGCTTGTCAAAGACCAGATGTGTGATTCGGATCAAAAACGCGTCCGGAACCTATGCGGCGCGGACAATCAACTATATAGCTCAAGGATACTAACATGCAAAAATCACTCTCTTTTACCGGTGCCCCTCTTGGTGGATCAGAGATGATCGCCGAGTTGCTTGGCATGTTGCAATCGCTGGCCAGTTGCCGCAAGGGCAACGTAAGGCCCTCTGACGTGCAGGTTGGCGAGATGTGGATCGATGACAACACTGCGACAGCATGGACAGTCAAGGTGTGGACTGGTGTCGCGGATATCTCGCTGATGGCTATCAACCCTGACACTGGAGTTGTTACGACACCAGCCACAGCACTCAATGCGGAGGCATTGGGTGGCCAAGCACCAGCGTACTACCTCGATGCGGACAATCACGCATACTCCGGGACAACTGTTGGACTGTCCGCCTCAAACGTACAGGGAGCCATTGACGCCCTGGCCGAGGCTCTTGGCACTCAAGCTGAGGCTCTTGGCAGCAAAATCAGTTCGAGTATCATTTCCGCGCGCGGTGACATAATTGCGGGCGGTCAGGATGGGAAGCCCAAGCGGCTCGCCCGTGGATCAGAAGGGCAGACGCTATCATGGGATGAGAGTGGTAATTTAATCACGGTTGACCCGCCAAAAGACTATATGTGGACTGCTGTGAGCGACTGGCTTGCGGCGTTTGGTGGAGCATCGTTCGAAGCAACGGGTCTTGATGGTACGATGTATGACTATCGAATTTTGTTACAAAATGTGTCCTTGTCTGGGAGTGCTGCGATTTTGCATGCGCTTATCGGGCATGGGGCTACCC
>NZ_WUEH01000048.1 GCF_010468615.1 Pseudodesulfovibrio sp. JC047
TTAGATTTTGATGATCAATCGGATAATTCTAAGGGGACGATCAATCCATCAGTAGATGGCATAGATTCTATATTGCATTTGCATGTCCCAACTGATCAAGCCCGAGTACCCAACTCACAGAGCTGTTGACCCATGAAAAGAATCTCACCCATAGTGAATTAAAGCACAAGAACTTGACTTCGTCAGTTCATCCACAAATGCTCAAGATTAAGAGCACCGGTCACTTAGTAGCATGAGGTGATTTGATCTCTCTCTGTGATAGTACTATTTTAGAGATCACACCTACAATGGTCCTGTTCAATGCATGACACATGCACTAATGAGATAGATCCGGGAAAGCCCTCCCGTGACTTAGGTTTGTCACCCTATATAGGAGAGTATCTCATTATAACTTATACCAAGATGAAGTGCCCAACTCCATCTTTCAGTTATGAACTAATTTGTTGTTTCCAATATCCATGAATCAGACCTATCTGTGTGAAGCCACTTCACACCTGATTCAATTATTAGAAGCAATGGGCCTTATACACAACCATACATATACACATGATTAAAGAGAAAGAGTCATTCCATTATATAACCAATAAATATCCAGTAACAGAGAGAAAAGTGCAGCTAGTGGGCTTTAGGGCATACACCAATCCCAACAAACTCCCACTTGCACTAAAGATCACTACTTCCTAACCTAACTCCCATAGACTCAACATGAGAAGTAAAGACTTTCTCAGTAAGAGTCTTAGTAAATGGGTCTGCTAAGTTATTAGCTGAGGCAATCTGCTCCACCACTATTTCTCCATTCTGAACGAATTCCCGGATCAAGTGGTACTTTCTCTGAATGTGCTTGCCTTTCTTGTGATTCCGGGGCTCTTTACACTGTGCTATCGCACCTGTGTTGTCGCAGTGCATGACAATCGGTTTTTCTGCTGCAGAAACAACTCCTAATTCCATTAGGAATTTCCTGAGCCATACTGCTTCCTTTGCAGCTTCCGCTGCCGCCACATACTCTGCTTCCATGGTAGAATCAGCAGTACAATCTTGCTTGACACTTCTCCATGAAATAGCCCCACCCGATAGAGTAAAAACATATCCTGAGGTTGACTTTCTGGCATCCGTATCTGATTGGAAATCTGAGTCTGTGTACGCCAAAGGCGTTAAATCATCTGCCCGAAAAGTTAACATATAATCTTTCGTTCTCCGAAGATACTTGAATATAT
>NZ_WUEH01000049.1 GCF_010468615.1 Pseudodesulfovibrio sp. JC047
GGAATGACATTCGGAGAACTGGTGGAATTGGGAGAAGTCAGCTGCACCTTGAGCGATGGCAACGACAATCCCATTGCGGTTATGGCCGTGGTCAAAGGCAATGAACTCTGCACGGAAGTGCTGGAAGTCATAGCACGGCATGAGGAGGACGAGGATGAAAACTAACACCTCTCCGTCCCGGAAGCATCGTAACTCACAGCGCCCCGTCATGCCCGACATCCCCAAGTTGCTCGTCAAAGATAACGGCAAAGCCTTCACGTCGCGCCTGACCGCCAAGCGGATCAGCCAGCTGGACCAATAAACCGCCTTTCCCAAGGAGGAAATACACATGACCACACGAACTTGCGCCAGCTGTGAATACCACGAGTCCAAATCCAACCCGAACCCCGGAAAGCTGATCCCCGGAGAGTCCGGCAAATGCACCCGACCCACGGGCCTGTGCGACCACATCAAGGATCAGGCCGAGGAACCGGCCTCGGCATTTTCCAAGAACCTCGTTTCGTCCGAGGCCATCCAGGAAGCCATAGCCTCCACAGCCGTTGATCAGAAGGACAGGGGCCGCTTGTGCGCTCTTGCCGTCTCCGCCATGCAGGACGCGATGAATCGGGAGCAGGAAACTGGAGAGACGCCCATGGACGACGAACTGTGCGAGATTGCTGTCCGGGCAATTGCCAACAGCAAGCATGAACCCGCTCTGGTTCCCGAAGTCTCGACTGCCCATGAATCGCGCGACCTTGAGGCTCAGAACACCGCTAGCGCTGTTGATCAGGCCGTGATGGACGCCGAGGCGGCGTTCAAAGGACTTGGCCGAATTGAGGCCGCCGCTTTTTTTTCGACGGTCGGAGATATCGTCGTCGCTCAAACTTTTCAAAACATCAAAAAAACAAAGACTTACAAAAACATCCCCTACATCGACGCGTCTGGAAATATTCGACACGTCGAAACTTTGGATGAGTTTTGCAAAGTTAAACTCGGTAAGTCTTACACTCGTTGCTACGAACTTTCCCAGAACCTCCACACCCTCGGCCCTGACTTGTACGAATCCGCTGAAAAGATCGGATTCAGAGCGAAAGATTACCGCGCACTCAAGGCTCTGCCAGAGGACGAGCAAGCCATCGTCAAGCAAGCATTGGAGGCCGAGTCCAAGGACGAAGTTTTGAACGTGCTGACGGATTTGACCGAGCGGCACAATGCCGAACGCAAGGCCGC
>NZ_WUEH01000050.1 GCF_010468615.1 Pseudodesulfovibrio sp. JC047
GATGATATTTTAATCCTAGCCATGTCGGCCTCCTTTGAGCTTCACTTTTACTGGTACTGTTACCAGATTAAGCCTTGGAGTGCCGACATGGTATTTTTGTGCGCTGTTTGTGAAATACCGCTTGAACAAATTTTGTGAGCGTACTAGTCAGGAACAGCAATAAATCAATGCAGGACATGGGGAGCGTCGAGTGTCGATTGGGAAAAAAGAGCGTATTTTATGCGCGGCACAGGAAATATTTGCTCGGTGTGGATATGCCGGGACAACGATGAAAATGGTGGCTGAGCAGGCCGGTGTGGCTTCAGGACTGGTCTTTCATTATTTCGAGTCCAAAGAAAATTTGTTCATGGCCGCAGGGAGCGAATTGATCGACACGATGATGGGTGTCCTCAGTGAGAAAATCGAGTCGTGCAAAACCGGACACGACGCCCTTGGAACATTTATTGAGGCCTATCTGGATTTTACTTTGGACAATGAAAAGACATTTCCAACCGTGATTCGGTGTTCTCCATTCAGCGATGACAATCCTGATCTTGATCGAAACAAGATCGGAGCAAAATTCAAGGAATTGACTGACTTGATTGAAGAAATTCTCAGAAGGGGTGTTGCAGACGGGTCTATGAAGGATGTTCCGATTTCCCAGACCGCATTTATGATTTATGGCAGTATTGTTGGTGCTGTTCGTACCCGCTTTTTGACCCCATACACCGTGCCTGGACTCTATGATGAGGTCCGACAGTTTATTTTGCGCAGTGTGTGTCCTGGTGATGCAATCTAGTTTTTTTCAATATATGGTGATATCTGCCTGGATATAAAGGCCATCTTGCTGGTGGCCTCTTTTTTGGTGTCATGGGAGTGGTTGGCGCGATCTTGTTGGGTTGGTTGGTTTTCGATCCGCTTCAGGTCAGCGGGTTGATCGGTTTTTAATGGAATGGACCCGCCCCCCGGTATACGGCATCATAGTGCCAAACAAAACGTACTCAGGAGGACGAGTCACATGAAAAATATTGCCACCATTGGG
>NZ_WUEH01000051.1 GCF_010468615.1 Pseudodesulfovibrio sp. JC047
CCGGCTGCCTCGTCAATGGCCGCGACATGCTTGTCTGCCAGAGTATCGGGCTGGGCCTTGTATTCCTGGCCGAACACCGGTGCTGATTTCCAAAATCCAGCGTCGTCCATCTTGACCGGCTCAACGGTCCATATCAGGTCTTCGCCCTGGGAATGGACGATGACATCCACCGCAGGGGCACGGTACGGGTTGACCACCACGCCGACCTTGAGCCGGGGTACCAGTCCGGGGATATGGCGGAGATCGTAGGTCTTACTGCCAAACCCTTTGACGGTGTGGGTGATGGACATGTCCGGTTTAACCAATACTTCTACAGGACGAGTGGTCACCAACTCGCGACAAAGTTCCAAGGACGGAGCCAACCTGAGTTGGTCCTCGGTTATGGTCAGCCAGACATCATTCCGAGTCCTTTGGGTGCGAGTGTGAATAGCGTGAGCATTGAAGTGCTGGCACCATTTGTTCGCCTCGACCTGCAATTCCTTCACGGTCTGAACGCGGAGAAAGGTCAGGCGTGATTCGAACTTGGTTTCAACAATGTTGTTGCCGCACTCCACCTGCCCCTTGGCGCGCGGGTTGCCCGCCTTATGGGTGTCCCACTTCACGCCCAGCCGATCCAGCAGGTTGGTGAATAGGTGCGCGGTATTTGCGCTGCCCTTGTCCATAACCAGCAGTTCGGGAACGCCGTGCATGGGGTCGTTCAGTCCGCGCGGAGTGATGGCGTCCAGGAACACATCAACAAGACCCTGGGCTGATTCACCGGCGGCCTGGACGTATCGGACATAAATCGTGCCCGAGTAGTGGTCGGTTATGACGTAACGCCACACCCGTTCTCTTTCTGTTTTGCGGAAGTTCTGGAGCTTGTTTTTGTAGAACTTGCTTTCCTCCATCACACTCAATCCGCCTTTGGGCAGGTAAAACAGAACGCACATGGACGGATCCACCTGCCAGCAATGGTTGGGATACAG
>NZ_WUEH01000052.1 GCF_010468615.1 Pseudodesulfovibrio sp. JC047
CCGGCTGCCTCGTCAATGGCCGCGACATGCTTGTCTGCCAGAGTATCGGGCTGGGCCTTGTATTCCTGGCCGAACACCGGTGCTGATTTCCAAAATCCAGCATCGTCCATCTTGACCGGTTCAACGGTCCATATCAGGTCTTCGCCTTGGGTATGGACGATGACATCCACCGCAGGGGCACGGTACGGGTTGACCACCACGCCGACCTTGAGCCGGGGTACCAGTCCGGGGATGTGGCGGAGGTCGTAAGTCTTGCTGCCAAACCCCTTGATGGAATGGGTGATGGACATGTCCGGTTTGACCAATACTTCTACAGGACGAGTGGTCACCAACTCGCGGCAGAGTTCCAGGGACGGAGCCAGCCTGAGTTGGTCCTCGGTTATGGTCAGCCAGACATCATTTCGAGTCCTTTGGGTGCGAGTGTGAATGGCGTGAGCATTGAAGTGCTGGCACCATTTGTTCGCCTCGGCCTGCAATTCCTTCACGGTCTGAACGCGGAGGAAGGTCAGGCGTGATTCGAATTTGGTTTCAACAATGTTGTTGCCGCACTCCACCTGCCCCTTGGCGCGCGGGTTGCCCGCCTTATGGGTGTCCCACTTCACGTCCAGCCGATCCAGCAGGTTGGTGAACAGGTGCGCGGTATTTGCGCTGCCCTTGTCCATGACCAGCAGTTCGGGAACGCCGTGCATGGGATCGTTCAGTCCGCGCGGAGTGATGGCGTCCAGGAACACATCGACGAGACCCTGGGCTGATTCACCGGCGGCCTGGACGTATCGGACATAGATCGTGCCCGAGTAGTGGTCGGTTATGACGTAGCGCCACACCCGTTCTTTTTCGGTCTTGCGGAAGTTCTGGAGCTTGTTCTTGTAGAACTTGCTTTCCTCCATCACACTCAATCCGCCTTTGGGCAGGTAAAACAGAACGCACATGGACGGATCCACCTGCCAGCAATGGTTGGGATACAG
>NZ_WUEH01000053.1 GCF_010468615.1 Pseudodesulfovibrio sp. JC047
AATTGATAGTTCTCAGTCATGGCCGCTTACTACAACGAATTTGACCCCTTTGCCGCTGCGTGGCTCCGCGAACTCATCAAAGCGGGCGTGATCGCAGACGGCGAGGTTGATGAGAGGAGTATATCCGATGTCCCCCCAAGTGACCTTGCC
This sequence comes from Pseudodesulfovibrio sp. JC047, assembly GCF_010468615.1. Taxonomy (NCBI): domain Bacteria; kingdom Pseudomonadati; phylum Thermodesulfobacteriota; class Desulfovibrionia; order Desulfovibrionales; family Desulfovibrionaceae; genus Pseudodesulfovibrio; species Pseudodesulfovibrio sp. JC047. The sequence goes on from NZ_WUEH01000053.1 coordinate 151, forward strand.
GGGTTTACCCAATGCCACTTCTTCGCCGGGATCGGCGTGTGGTCTTACGCCCTCCGGAATGCCGGTTGGCCCGACGACCAAGCCGTGTGGACCGGTTCCTGCCCTTGCCAGCCTTTCAGCGGCGCAGGCAAAGGAACTGGGTTTGCTGACGAGCGGCACCTTTGGCCCGCATTCTTCCACCTCATTTCAGTCTCGACGCCTCCGGTTGTCTTTGGCGAACAGGTTGCGAGTAAAGACGGCCTTGCTTGGCTCGACCTTGTACACGCTGACCTGGAAGGACAGGGCTACACCTGCGGGGCGGTTGATACCTGCGCTGCGAGCGTCGGTTCGCCGCACATCCGGCAAAGGCTGTACTGGGTGGCCGACGGCCTCGACAAGGGACTGGAAAGACACCCCCGGCATGGCGACAAAGCGCAAGGATGGAAGAAGCCGACTCGATCAACTTCCAAGGGTTGCGTTCCTGGCGGGCTGGTCAACGCCGAACGTGGAGGATTCCAAAAAGGACAACTGGACAAAATCAACACTCTTGGATGCCGTGGAGAAGGGGCAGCCAATACCGACGACGGCACAGCGACTCCGGAGTTTCGTTCATCTCACAGGCCCGGCCCGGTTAACGGCTGCTGGGGAGATGCTGACTGGCTCCTCTGCCGGGATGGATTCTGGCGAGCAGTTGAACCCGGCACATCCCCGCTGGCTGATGAATCTCCCGACCATATGGGACGACTGCGCGGCTATGGCAATGCAATCGTTGCCGCCCAAGCGCAAGCGTTCATCGAAAGTTACATCGAAGAAATCCGATGATTCAAAAT
>NZ_WUEH01000054.1 GCF_010468615.1 Pseudodesulfovibrio sp. JC047
CCCCCCGGTATACGGCATCATAGTGCCAAACAAAACGTACTCAGGAGGACGAGTCACATGAAAAATATTGCCACCATTGGGATCGATTTAGCAAAGAATATTTTCCAAATTCATGGAACTGACAGCAAAGGTAAAACGGTGTTGGTTAAAAGGATGAAAAGAGCAAATGTTCTTAATTTTTTCGCAAACATGAAGCCATGCGTCATTGGAATGGAGGCATGTGGCGGCTCGCATCATTGGGCACGAGAACTGAAGAAACTCGGCCATCAGCCGAAGCAGATGCCACCGCAGTACGTCAAGCCATATGTTAAAACCAACAAAAATGACCGGAATGATGCGGAAGCTATTTGCGAAGCAGTCACAAGACCAAATATGCATTTTGTACCGATGAAAACCATTGAGCAGCAGGACATTCAGGCCGTTCATAGGTGCCGAGAACGGCAGGTGAAAAACCGCACGGCACTCAGCAATCAAGCCCGGGCCCTGTTGTTGGAAATCGGCATAGCAGTGCCCAAAGGCTTTCGATATCTTCGCACGATGCTCCCGGAGTTGGTCGGCGACAACGAAAGTGGGTTGACTCCAAGATTGAGGGAGTTGATTGCGGATATGTACTCGGAATTCGTGGACATCGAAGCGAGAATTAAGAACTACAACAAGGAGCTGGAAAAAATGAGTCAAGAATCAGAAGCCTGCCGCAGGCTTCGTCAAATGCCTGGCTTTGGTCCTTTGAGCGCGACGGCATTTGTTGCTTCGATTGGCGATCCGCACACATTTAAAAATGGAAGACAAGTTGCAGCTTGGCTTGGGCTGGTCCCCAGACAACATTCATCCGGTAACAACCAACGGCTTGGAAGGATCAGTAAACGAGGCAATACCTATTTGCGCACACTACT
>NZ_WUEH01000055.1 GCF_010468615.1 Pseudodesulfovibrio sp. JC047
AACTCCACCGAAGGGATGGCCGCTCCCACTAACACCTCATTATGAATAATCATATTAATTCACCCATTAACCCATCGAAGCGATCTTTTAGTAAAGAACTCCACCGAAGGGATGGCCGCTCCCACTAACACTTCTAATGAGATTAATATGAACCGAGAATGGAAGGTCGTGGGGTTTTTCCTAAACCCCTCTCCCACTTGATAATTTATCACTAGGGTTTATAACTTTCCTTTGATCTTTACTTTGTTTTCTCAAAAGCTCTTTTTAAATCTAGCAAACTTGGTTAATTAAATTCATGACTCAATGACTCAAGTCATCTTGAAAGTAAATAACCTTTGCATTAAAACATTTGAGAAAAACCCTTAAAAGAATCAAAAACCTAACTTGGGTTATGGGAACCCTTAGGTAGCATCTAATTAGATTTTTAGTTTAGTCTCTTTTGGAAACCAAGGGTGCCAACCCTATCCAATTTTAAACCTTAGAGGTGCTGGTCTAAGTTCCGTTTAAAAATAATTGACCAAACAAAAACATCCTAATAATAGAAAGATGCCATTTTTAGAACCTAATGGTGGCCATGTTACTAGGTGACAATTATAGCAATTATATAAAGCATTCAACCATGCATTCCATATATAAAAGCAAATAAAAGTATGCAATCCTTGATGGCTCCCTGTTCTTAGGACTTCAAATCCTAATCGAATTAGGACTCCTCATGCAACTAGAAGTCTTGACTCCTTCATCTCCAAGGATTCCAACTTCTTGCAATCTTCTTGTCTTGAAACTTTCCTTTTCTTGCTTGTTCCCATAAATAAATTAATACAAGCAAACCCATGAAAAACAAAACCAAAATCACATTGGAGATTCCTATGCTTTTCAAGAAAGCT
>NZ_WUEH01000056.1 GCF_010468615.1 Pseudodesulfovibrio sp. JC047
CACCATGATTTTCTATAGTCGAAGTACAGGCGGATTTTATGATTCAAATTTTCATCCCACAATTCCTAGTGATGCCGTAAAAATCACAGATGCAAAATATCAAACATTATTAAAAGGTCAGGAAACAGGACAAATTATCCAAGCAAAAAAAGATGGATATCCTGCATTGAAGGATATTCCAGCACCAACTCAAAATGATATTTTTTATCATTTTCGAGCCGCTCGTGATGCATTGTTAACCGAATCTGATTGGTTGGTACAAAGGCATAATGAACAATTAGCCTTGAATATTTCAACAAGATTGACAGATAATCAATATTCTGAACTGTTGACTTATCGCCAAAGCCTACGAGATTGGCCTAATGTGAAAGGTTGGCCGGAAATAACGATTCCGGCACCGCCCAATTGGATGTAGTCAGCGGGCAATCGCAAAGAGGTTGAAAAATGATAAACGAAATTCGGTGCGGCGAATGCAACCGCCTTCTGGCCAAAAGCCGGTCCCACTCCTGTGCAACCTTCTTGAGATCGCGCCCGAAGGCGGCACTATCCTGGACCCGTTCATGGGTTCAGGTTCCACAGGCCAAGCCTGTCTCGAGACGGCTCGGCAGTTCATCGGTATCGAGATGTCGGACGCCTACTTTGAAATCGCCACGGATCGTCTCAGCGAACTCACCGGCTGGGGCTGTGGACCCATCAAACCTTAAACAATGAAAAAGGGGTCACGTCGACTTATGTTGACGTGACCCCTTTGTTTTTGAAACACTCTTTCAAAATATGAAACAGGAAAGGCGAGGGAATTATCTCACAGATCGCCGCGAATTTTCGCGCGCGGCTTTA
>NZ_WUEH01000057.1 GCF_010468615.1 Pseudodesulfovibrio sp. JC047
GAATTCCTAAGCGCGAAGAAATCACTTAAGGTGTTCGCTTGCTTGAACAAGAGAGGCGAAAAGTTATGTCGGCAGCCACGTTCGTGGGTCCCCCGGCGCGGTGCAAGCGAGAGACGCCTTAACGTTAAAAGCGGTGAAGAGAAAAAACGAATAAGAAAAACAAAAGAGCAAAAAGACGAGTGCAACACGAGGACTTCCCAGGAGGTCACCCATCCTAGTACTACTCTCGCCCAAGCACGCTTAACTGCGGAGTTCTGATGGGATCCGGTGCATTAGCGCTGGTATGATCGCACCCGAAGTATGCTCGCGTACGAAACTATTTGTGCCTTCCGGATGGAAGGTTCGCGCGGAACGGCTTGGGTTGTCGAGGCCGCATCTTTCGATCCGCCCGCCGGATTCGCGATTGTGATATACCGTCGGAAAGCTCGGGACGAGCAGAACGGCGGGGCGAACCGGCGGGCCCGTTCCGAGCCGCCGGCGGTGTCGGATTCGGCCATTCGCGATCCGGTATCCTCGGTTTTTTGCCCGGGCGCCACACGCCAATCGTTCTGACACCGGGAGGAGGCACGTCGGCCCCCGCGGGTCCGTTAAAGGGGATCGTGACGAGCTGGTGACACCGAAAAAAAAAAATGGAATGCTAAAAGATCTGCCGCTAAGAAGGAGAGGCCCAAATTGACGCGAAAAGCA
>NZ_WUEH01000058.1 GCF_010468615.1 Pseudodesulfovibrio sp. JC047
ATATTCTTTGCTAAATCGATCCCAATGGTGGCAATATTTTTCATGTGACTCGTCCTCCTGAGTACGTTTTGTTTGGCACTATGATGCCGTATACCGGGGGGCGGGTCCATTCCATTAAAAAACGCCTCTTATCTACTGTGCGCGTGCTCCCGAACCCAAGAGCCTGTAGGCGGCTTTCGCTGCCCGATCAGGCATTTGTGGCACAAACGGAGATCGGGCCACGCTTCGCCGCCAGAGACAGGCTCTACGGTTCGGGAGCAATTGTCCGGCTTTGTGAGTTTGGATTCGGTGTCGGTGATTCTTTTTGATTAAAGGAAAAAAGAAAAAACAGTGCCTTTTTATAAATTTTACGTCTTTTCCTTTTCCCCCTCTTCATCTCTTCGTTAACGAAGAAGGGCCTTGGGGTGCGGCGCACCCCAACACCGCTCTCCCTCCGAAGACGGAACCCCTTCTTCCTTTCAAACGAAGACGAACACCAGCCCTTGATTGGGGGCGTAGAAGCTGACCAATCGAAGAGGCGGCTCTCATAGAGGGATCGGGAAATTTATCAGAAACTGATGCCTCTCAAGAGAGGCGCACGTGATACTTTTGGCAGGGTGGAGCCGAATCGATTGGATCAGATTCTTGCCCCCAATCACCGGGCGGATAAACACCGTAAGGGGCTTTTTTTCGGCCCTTTTTTTGCCCCGGCAAATTGTCAAACCAAACTTAACACCCCGGCAAGTCCCTGCTCCTCAATGATTTCCCAGGTTGTCCTGTATCCGAATTTCTTCCTTGGTCGATGGTTT
>NZ_WUEH01000059.1 GCF_010468615.1 Pseudodesulfovibrio sp. JC047
TCCGTTGTGGAGTTTTAGTGTTAGGACAACATTTTCATGGGACATTCATTTTGGGAACTCCCCCCCCCCGAAAGTGTTAAGTTTGAGATTACAATCTGCGGGGGCAAAAAAGAACGAAAAAAGCCCCCTTATGGTTTTTCCCCGCCCAGAGATTGGGAGCAAGAATCTGATCCAATCGATTCGGCTCCACCCTGTGAAAAGTATCAGGTGCGCCTCTTTTGAGAGGCTTGAGTTTGAGTCAAATTTCCTGATCCCTTTATGAGAGCCGCCTCTTCGATTGGTCAGCTTCTAAGCTTCCAATCAAGGGCTGGAGTTCGTCTTCGTTTGAGAGGGAGGAAGAAGTTCCGTCTTCGGAGGGAGAGCGGTGTTGGGGTGCGTTGCACCCCAAGGCCCTTCTTCGTTAAGGAAGAATTAAGAGGGGTGGGGTGTGAGTTGTGTCGTGAGGTAAAAGACGCTGTTTTTTTTTGAGGGGGAAGTTTTTTCTTCAATCAAAAAGAATCACCTACACCGAACCAGAACAGACAACGCCGGACAATTGCTCCCGAACCTTAGAGCCTGTTTCTGGCGGCGAAGCGTGGCCCGATCTCCGTTTGTGTCACAAATGCCTGATCGGGCAGCGAAAGCCGCCTACAGGCTCTTTGGTTCGAGAGCACGCGCACAGCGCAAAAAGGCGTTTTTTAATGGAATGGACCCGCCCCCCCGGTATACGGCATCATAGTGCCAAACAAAACGTACTCAGGAGGACGAGTCACATGAAAAATA
>NZ_WUEH01000060.1 GCF_010468615.1 Pseudodesulfovibrio sp. JC047
TATAAATTCCACATCAATTCCTAGTCTGAGCCACAGAATATTCAATTGAGAAAGTCCTCCAGCGCCATGTCCAGCAAACGGGGTCCCGTTATCCACTCGAATGACTCGGGGTAATCCAAAACGAGAAAACAATTTGTCAAAAGAGGTCCATGTAGGTTCAAAGGCAGGTCTGCGTAACGCATCGCATCCAATAAGAAATCGGCTGAAAAGATCCATAACGGTCAAGGGGTAACACGGCTCTCCATTATGAATTCTAAACCACCCCTTATAGTCAACAGTCCAAACATGGTTGGGGTGATCTGGAATGGTCAATCGTTCTGGGCATTGTCGAAATTTGGTGTTTCTTTTTTTGCGTGATCGCGTCATTCCCTCCTGTTTAAGAATGGCCGCAATTGTGCTGGGTGCTGGAGGACTGAGGCCAAGGCTTCGTAATTCACCCGCAATTTTTTTAGGTCCAATCCGAGGGTTTGCCTTGCGCAACGCCACAAGAGCTTCCCGCATTTCAATAGGAGTTTTGTGTGGGCAATAATGCGGAGCTTTGGATAATTCCTTCATCCCATACAGGCCGTGTTTCCAGTATCTTTTCAGCCATTTATATCCAGTTTTACGGCTGATTTCATATTTCCTGCATAAGGTGGAAATGTTTTCGGCTCCCAAACTGACTTCAATAACAAACTTCAATCTTTCATCCATAGGATTTACCTTTTTCCAGGTCATGGCACCTCCAAGCTGTATGCTTAAAAGTGTTACCAGTGTT
>NZ_WUEH01000061.1 GCF_010468615.1 Pseudodesulfovibrio sp. JC047
TTTCATGGGACATTCATTTTGGGAACTCCCCCCCCGAAAGTGTTAAGTTTGAGATTACAATCTGCGGGGGCAAAAAAAGGGCCGAAAAAAAGCCCCTTACGTATTTTCTCCGCCCGGTGATTGGGGGCAAGAATCTGATCCAATCGATTCGGCTCCACCCTGCCAAAAGTATCACGTGCCCCTCCTTTGAGAGGTATCAGTTTCTGTCAAATCCCCTGATCCCCTTATGAGAGCCGCCTCTTCGATTGGTCAGCTTCTACGCCACCAATCAAGGGCTAGCGGTCGTCTTCGTTTGAGTGGAAGAAGGGGGGCCGTCTTCGGAGGGAGAGCGGTGTTGGGGTGCGCTGCACCCCAAGGCCCTTTTCCGTTAATGAAGAGATGAAGAAGGGGGAAAAAAAGAATAAAAAATACGGAATTTATACAGTTTGTAAGGACTCGGTTTTTTTGTGTTTTGTTCTTTTCTTCAATCAAAAAAAATCACCTACACCGAACCAAAATAAACAAAACCGGACAATTGGTCCCGAACCTTAGAGCCTGTCTCTGGCGGCGAAGCGTGGCCCGATCTCCGTTTGTGTTACAAATGCCTGATCGGGCAGCGAAAGCCGCCTACAGGCTCTTTGGTTCAGGAGCACGCACACACCGCAAAAAGGCGTTTTTTAATGGAATGGACCCGCCCCCCCGGTATACGGCATCATAGTGCCAAACAAAACGTACTCAGGAGGACGAGTCACATGAAAAATATTGCCACCATTG
>NZ_WUEH01000062.1 GCF_010468615.1 Pseudodesulfovibrio sp. JC047
TTGAGGATGGACAGGACGCGCAATACGCGACGGGCAGAGGATAATTTAGCCATGGATGGCCTCCGATTCGGGTAGCGGATTAAGATAAAAAGTGGCCGAGACCATGCCGGAGGTCAGCATCATCGCCACGATCTCTGCCCGTTCGTCGTCACGGGCAATGAGTGCCTTGAGGTCTTTGAACGTGGTGGGATGCATGGACAGGTGCTCCTGCACCTTGCGCATCTGTTTTGCCCTGAGAAGCTGTTTCATCGTCGTTCTCGCCATGATCGTCTCCTCTTGTTTGTGAACTCCGGTTCCCCCTGCTATGGTCCGCGCCGTATTCATTAAATTTTACCCTTGGAGGTACGACGTGGAATATGAAGAACTTTTGACCCTAGCGACGGTGCAGGGCCTGGGCCGTATTGGATGGGATGCACTCGGCCAATCTCTATTGGTGGAAGTGGATATCGAACATAAGGATGAGGGGATGCATCGGTTCCCGATTTCCTTGACCTCGGAAGTGGCAGAAGAACTATTTGTCCGGCTCGGCGTAGCCTTCGAGGAAAAAGGGCTCGAAGAAGCCAATACGCAATGAAATTTTGGAGACGGCTCGGCAGCCCTATTTCCCGATCTTTTCCCATAGTTCCTTTCTCCTCTTGGTCTGTTCCCGTTTCTCGGCTTCCAGTCTGCCGATTTCGTAGTAGGCAACCTCGTCCGGGGTCAGCAATTTGTAGCCCGTGCCTTCCAATGCGGC
>NZ_WUEH01000063.1 GCF_010468615.1 Pseudodesulfovibrio sp. JC047
CATGGGACATTCATTTTGGGAACTCCCCCCCCGAAAGTGTTAAGTTTGAGATTACAATCTGCGGGGGCAAAAAAAGGGCCGAAAAAAAGCCCCTTACGTATGTTTTTCGCCCGGTGATTGGGGGCAAGAATCTGATCCAATCGATTCGGCTCCACCCTGCCAAAAGTATCACGTGCGCCTCTTTTGAGAGGCATCAGTTTAAGTCAAATCCCCTGATCCCCTTATGAGAGCCGCCTCTTCGATTGGTCAGCTTCTAGGCCACCAATCAAGGGCTGGTGTTCGTCTTTGTTTGAAAGGAAGAAGGGGTTCCGTCTTCGGAGGGAGAGCGGTGTTGGGGTGCGGTGCACCCCAAGGCCCTTTTTCGGTAACGAAGAATTAAGAAGAAAGGCAAAGCGTGTGGTGGGTGCAAAAAAATGCTGTCTTTGGGTGGCGTTCTTTTTTTTCTTCAATCATAAAGAATCACCTACACCGAACCCACACGAACAACGGCGGACAATTGCTCCCGAACCTTAGAGCCTGTTTCTGGCGGCGAAGCGTGGCCCGATCTCCGTTTGTGTCTCAAATGCCTGATCGGGCAGCGAAAGCCGCCTACAGGCTCTTTGGTTCGAGAGCACGCGCACAGCGCAAACAGGCGTTTTTTAATGGAATGGACCCGCCCCCCCGGTATACGGCATCATAGTGCCAAACAAAACGTACTCAGGAGGACGAGTCACATGAAAAATATTGCCAC
>NZ_WUEH01000064.1 GCF_010468615.1 Pseudodesulfovibrio sp. JC047
AGAAACTCTTGAGGAGATTCTTCCGGAACCCCCTATTACATCTATACCAGATCCTGAGACAGTAGATGGACCGGATATTCCTTTAAACACTCCGGAGCCTCGTCGTAGTGGGAGAATTCCTAGACAGCCAGAGAGATATCTAGGAGTGTCTTTAAAGACAGACTCTGAAGATCTGGTTGAGGATCCTACTAGTTACGATGAAGCAGTAACGGATATAGATGCTGACATGTGGCAGCAAGCGATGAAATCTGAATTGGATTCCATGTATTCCAATCAAGTCTGGGAACTTGTAAATGCACCTGAAGGGATCAAACCCATAGGGTGCAAGTGGATTTACAAGAGGAAGAGAGGAGTGGATGGGAAGGTGGAAACCTTCAAAGCTAGACTGGTGGCGAAAGGATATACTCAGAAAGAGGGTATCGATTATGAGGAAACCTTTTCACCAGTGGCCATGCTTAAGTCCATAAGGATTCTCTTAGCCATCGCATGTCATTATGACTACGAGATATGGCAAATGGATGTCAAGACAGCTTTTCTTAATGGAAGTCTTGACGAATGCATCTATATGATGCAACCAGAGGGTTTTGTTGCTAGTAGCCAAGAGAACATGGTCTGTAAACTTAAGAAGTCCATTTATGGACTTAAGCAAGCATCTAGGGCATGGAACATCAAGTTCGATCAGGCAGTCAAATC
>NZ_WUEH01000065.1 GCF_010468615.1 Pseudodesulfovibrio sp. JC047
CAATATTTTTCATGTGACTCGTCCTCCTGAGTACGTTTTGTTTGGCACTATGATGCCGTATACCGGGGGGGCGGGTCCATTCCATTAAAAAACGCCTGTTTTGCGATGTGCGCGTGCTCCTGAACCAAAGAGCCTGTAGGCGGCTTTCGCTGCCCGATCAGGCATTTGTGACACAAACGGAGATCGGGCCACGCTTCGCCGCCAAAAACAGGCTCTAAGGTTCGGGAGCAATTGTCCGTCGTTGTGAGTTTGGTTTCGGTGTAGGTGATTTTTTTTTGATTGAGGAAAAGAACGAAGAAAAGAGAAAAACCAAACATTTTCTTGTTTATTGAGCGTTGTGCGCTGCGCGGTAAAAGATCATTCGTAATTATTTCAAATGTTTCGCCTTTACGACGACGAGGGGGATTTCGGCGGCGGTAATTTTTCATCTACGGATGAAGAGAAGACATAAGAGAAGAGCCTCATCTTTCCTTGTTTATTGAGCGTTGCGCGCTACGCGGTGAAGGTTTTTCGAAATTATTTCAAAGGTTTCGCCTTTACGGCGACCTGCTTTTTGCGAGGCGGCAAAAAGGAAGCATATATGGACCCGCCCATTTGGCAAGTGCTTTTTTGTTGGCAACGCAGAATCGAATGCTGTCATATATTCGGCCTATACTCTTGATATGGCCCTGATGG
>NZ_WUEH01000066.1 GCF_010468615.1 Pseudodesulfovibrio sp. JC047
AGGGCCGAAAAAAAGCCCCTTACGTATTTTCTCCGCCCGGTGATTGGGGGCAAGAATCTGATCCAATCGATTCGGCTCCACCCTGCCAAAAGTATCACGTGTGCCTCTTTTGCGAGGCTTCAGTTTGAGTCAAATTTCCTGATCCCTCTATGAGAGCCGCCTCTTCGATTGGTCAGCTTCTACGCCCCCAATCAAGGGCTGGTGTTCGTCTTCGTGTGAGAGGGAGGGGTTTCGTCTTCGGAGGGAGAGCGGTGTTGGGGTGCGCTGCACCCCAAGGCCCTTCTTCGTTAACGAAGAATTAAGAAGAAAGGCAAAGCGTGTGGTGGGTGCAAAAAAATGCTGTCTTTGGGTGGTGTTTTTTTTCTTCAATCAAAAAGAATCACCTACACCGAAACCAACCAGACAAAACCGGACAATTGCTCCCGAACCTTAGAGCCTGTCTTTGGCGGCGAAGCGTAGCCCGATCTCCGTTTGTGTCACAAATGCCTGATCGGGCAGCGAAAGCCGCCTACAGGCTCTTGGGTTCGGGAGCACGCACACAACGCAAAAAAGGCGATTTTTAATGGAATGGACCCGCCCCCCCGGTATACGGCATCATAGTGCCAAACAAAACGTACTCAGGAGGACGAGTCACATGAAAAATATTGCCACCATTGG
>NZ_WUEH01000067.1 GCF_010468615.1 Pseudodesulfovibrio sp. JC047
CCTGTAGACATTTCTACCAGAGTCAGAGCATTATCAATGCCCTTATACCCAAGGACCAAGTCGCCTTCCCAATGTCCAAACTCAATTTTCTTTTCTGCAATGGCCGGGCGTTTGGCTATACTTGGTAACACTCTATACCCAGGTGGCTTTGCCCCTTTTTTACGGACATATTTCCGCTGTCGTTTAAAACGTAAGAACTTCGTATACCGTACCTTTTTCCCTAATGGGGATACTCCTTTTTTTGATCGCTCAATCCACCGATAGATGGTCTTGAAGCTGATTCGAAGGCTCTGGTCAGACGGATAGTCAACCATCAAGCGGCCATGAATCTGCTCTGGAGACCAGAACTCCTTCAACTTTTCAGACACATAATCGACAACTTTTTTGGGTTTACATGTACGCATTTTATAGCGTTTTCTTCTGTATGCCGTCTTTCGTTGTGCCGCATGACTTTGGTATATGAGCTGGCCTTCCCGGTATTCTGAATTCCGAGCTATTTCCTGACTTATGGCCGAGGCGCTGTACCCCATAATGCTTGCAATTTTCCGTATGCTGCTGCCTTGGTCCAATAACCTCTCTATAATTTCTCTCTTCTCTCGGTTAAGCTGTTTGTGTCCCATGTGGTGTTGTCCCTCCGTTGTGGAGTTTTAGTG
>NZ_WUEH01000068.1 GCF_010468615.1 Pseudodesulfovibrio sp. JC047
CAATCATCCTCTAAGTATCTAGCATGAGTGCTGATGAGCACTTTTTGCTCCTTTGGATGATAAAACATGCCACCTCTCGTTCCCTTAGGATACCCAATGAAGTAGCACATTTCTGATCTGGGTTCTAGCTTGGTAGCTTTATCATTCAGTACATAAGCTGGACAACCCCAAATGTGGATATGATTTAAACTAGGTTTTCGACCTGTCCACATTTCTTGGGGTGTCTTAGGTACTGACTTAGATGGTACCAGATTTAAAATGTATGCTGCTGCTTCTAAGGCATAACCCCAAAAAGATATAGGTAGGGTTGCATGACTCATCATGGACCTTACCATATCAAGAAGGGTACGGTTTCTTCTCTCTGCTACACCATTTTGCTGGGGTGTACCCGGTGCAGACAACTGAGACACAATCCCTTGTTGCGTGAGGTACTCCTTGAACTCACCTAGGAGGTACTCGCCACCTCGATCAGATCGAAGGGCTTTGATATGTTTCCCTAGTTGTAGCTCCGCCTCAGCCTTGAATTGTTTGAACTTATCAAACGCCTCAGACTTGCGTCGCATCAAATAGACATATCCATACCTAGAGTAATCATCGGTGAAGGTGATGTAATACTCATATCCTCCTTTTGCTAGTTTGTT
>NZ_WUEH01000069.1 GCF_010468615.1 Pseudodesulfovibrio sp. JC047
CATCCCCGTTGATTTTGAAGAGATGATCAATCCTGCTTGGATGCGGGACACAGCCCAGGCCGATCTAGAAGAAGGCCGGATTGCGGAAGAAATCGCTGGGACGCGGATGTAAGCCATGATTGCGAACCTCGGCGAACTAGATACCTTGCGCGATCTGGCGCACCGGCTGGATGAAGCCGGGCACGGCAAACGGAAACCCTTGGTTAAACAGGTTTCCGAGCTGCTCAATTGTTCCGAGCAGACCGTGTATCGCAAGCTCAAACAAGTTGGCTGGAAGTCCGGTCGCAAGCGGCGCAAGGATGCCGGGAAAATATCGGTGTCCGAGGATACAGCCAAAGTCGTAGCCCACCTGATGCACAAGGCCACTCGCGACAACGGCAAGCGGATCATGCACATGACCGACGCCCGTAACATCGTACGCGATTCGGGCTTTGCGGACGCGGACGTATCCACCACGACACTGAGCCGGGCCATGCGCCGGTACCGGTGCCACCCGGACATGCTTGCCCAGGGCAAGGCCCACGTCCACATGCGCACCCTGTATCCCAACCATTGCTGGCAGGTGGATCCGTCCATGTGCGTTCTGTTTTACCTGCCCAAAGGCGGATTGAGTGTGATGGAGGAAAGCAAGTTCTACAA
>NZ_WUEH01000070.1 GCF_010468615.1 Pseudodesulfovibrio sp. JC047
CCCGAACCCAAGAGCCTGTAGGCGGCTTTCGCTGCCCGATCAGGCATTTGTGGCACAAACGGAGATCGGGCCACGCTTCGCCGCCAGAGACAGGCTCTACGATTCGGGAACAATTGATCGGTGTTGTTTGTGTGGTTTCGGTGGAGGTGATTTTTTTTGATTAAAGAAAAGAACAAAACCTCAAATTAACATTTTGTTTTTATTAGCAATACGGATCTTGTCTTTTTTGTTCTTTTGCTTTTCCCCCTCTTCATTTCTTCGTTAACGAAGAAGGGCCTTGGGGTGCACCGCACCCCAACACCGCTCTCTCTCCGAAGACGGACCCATTTTTTCATTCAAACGAAGACGGACGTTAGCCCTTGATTGGGAGCTTAGAAGCTGACCAATCGAAGAGGCGGCTCTCATAGAGGGATCGGGAAATTTATCAGAAACTGAAACCTCGCAAAAGAGGCACACTTGATACTTTTGGCAGGGAGGAGCCGAATCGATTGGATCAGATTCTTGCTTCCAATCACCGGGCGGAGAAAATACGTAAGGGGCTTTTTTTCGGCCCTTTTTTTGCCCCCGCAGATTGTAATCTCAAACTTAACACTTTCGGGGGGGGGAGT
>NZ_WUEH01000071.1 GCF_010468615.1 Pseudodesulfovibrio sp. JC047
AGGACCCTGTCCGCCGCCGTCGTGATCTCGGATTGTTTGACCGCTTTGACCTCCTCAATTGAGGGGAGAGGTAACACAGTCGACGATAAATCTCTGTCTGTTATATCAACCAACTTGCCATTAACACGCTTATACATTAGCGGGGCCTCCTGTAAATTTTATATTTACCGGTAGCAATCGTCGCAACAGTGCCACCTCGCAGTATTTTGATAGCCGTCAACGGATAACAATCAGGACGAGTTGTAACGGTTTTTATCCATTCATATTTGCAGCTTGCATTATAATAAAACGTTAGATTTGATTCGCACCGAATTATATCTGACGACGCGCCAAAGGATACAACGTCCATATGGCCGGATAGATAACTCTCGGGAGGCACATTGAGATTGCCGGAGAGATAGCATGATGCCCCTGTCGGGACGGTTGCAAAGCCACCGGCAGTATTATGCAAATATTGATACGCATGTCGAAAATAACCGCCTGTGTAATAATCCGGGGTAGCCCCATGCCCGATAAGCGCATGCAAAATCGCAGCACTCCCAGACAAGGACACATTTTGTAACAAAATTCGATAGTCATACATCGTACCATCAAGA
>NZ_WUEH01000072.1 GCF_010468615.1 Pseudodesulfovibrio sp. JC047
CACCATATACATGTTACATATATACTGCCTGTCTAATTATAAACCCTTTTATATCCAGAGAGAGATGGGTAAAGATTCATTTAGCCCGTTGATGAGTATTCTTCGTGAGAACAAGTTGACCGGCCCTAATTACGTAGATTGGAAGAGGAATCTTGACATAGTACTCACTGCTGAGGAGTACAAGTATGTCTTGATAGAAAATTGTCCTGAAATTGATACCAATTCTACTGAAGACCAGTTAGAGGCTGAAAGGAAGTGGAAGAAAGCGAACAGCATGGCTAAATGCTACATGCTCGCTTCCATGTCCAACGTGTTGCAAACACAGCACGAGCATATGGACACAGCCTATGAAATCATGATGTCCTTGTCAGAAATGTTCGCAGACAAGAGCAGGCCAGCTAGGCAAGCTGCTATAAGGACCATCATGAACACTAGAATGGCTGAAGGAACACCTGTCAGAGATCATATGCTCAAGATGATGGATTGTTTCAATGTAGCCGAGATTCTAGGGGCTGAGATTGATGGAGAGAGTCAAACTGATATGATTCTAGAAACTCTGCCGGATTCCTTCAATCAGTTCAAGCTCAATTTCAAT
>NZ_WUEH01000073.1 GCF_010468615.1 Pseudodesulfovibrio sp. JC047
TGATATTTTAATCCTAGCCATGTCGGCCTCCTTTGAGCTTCACTTTTACTGGTACTGTTACCAGATTAAGCCTTGGAGTGCCGACATGGTATTTTTGTGTCCAATAACCACCCACCCGGTCAAGCCCTGCCTCCGGCAGCTTGTCGAGGTATGCCTTCGGCGACTGGGGGAAAGGGAGAGACAAACCCTTTGAAAAGGGCTTTTCTCTCCCTTTCCCCCAGACCCCCTATCTCTCTCTTTTCCTAAACTTTTTATGTGCCTTCGGCAGGTGCGCGCGACAGCGTGATGACACGGCTGTCGTCTGGGGTATGGGATGTGGGATGCCTCCGGCGGCCAGAGGGGAACCTCTTGGAAGAGGTTCCCCTCTGGACTCCCCTCCAGAACTTTATATCGCGCCTATCGGCGAGGCCCCACGACATTCATTGAGTGGGATTGAAGAAGGAGGGGGGATATGAAGGAGGGGATGGGTAAAGAAATAAGAGAGCTTTGCTAAAGCCGCGCGCGAAAATTCGCGGCGATCTGTGAGATAATTCCCTCGCCTTTCCTGTTTCATATTTTGAAAGAGTGTTTCAAAAACAAAGGGGTCACGTC
>NZ_WUEH01000074.1 GCF_010468615.1 Pseudodesulfovibrio sp. JC047
GGGTAGCCCCATGCCCGATAAGCGCATGCAAAATCGCAGCACTCCCAGACAAGGACACATTTTGTAACAAAATTCGATAGTCATACATCGTACCATCAAGATCCGTTGCCTCGAACGATGCTCCACCAAACGCCGCAAGCCAATCGCTCACAGCAGTCCACATATAGTCTTTTGGCGGGTCAACCGTGATTAAATTACCACTCTCATCCCATGATAGCGTCTGCCCTTCTGATCCACGGGCGAGTCGCTTGGGTTTGCCATCCTGACCGCCCACAATGATGTCGCCGCGCGCAGAAATAATGTCCGAGCGGATCGTGCCCCCAAGAGCCTCGGCCAGGGCGTCAATGGCTCCCTGTACGTTTGAGGCGGACAGTCCAACAGCCGTCCCGGAGTATGCGTGATTGTCCGCATCGAGGTAGTACGCTGGTGCTTGGCCATCCAATACCTCCGCATTGAGTGCTGTGGCTGGTGTCGTCACAACTCCAGTGTCAGGGTTGATAGCCATCAGCGAGATATCCGCGACACCAGTCCACACCTTGACTGTCCATGCTGTCGCAGTGTTGTCATCGATCCACAT
>NZ_WUEH01000075.1 GCF_010468615.1 Pseudodesulfovibrio sp. JC047
AAATGGAGGGTAGTACCACAATGTCTATCAAAACATGGATGGCAAAAGGCTCTGTGGCTCTCAATATGATGAATGGGAATCAGACTCAGCATCGTATTCCAATGAATCCACAGCCGCGTCTTGGATTGCTCGGAAACGGACAGATTATCCGTGAAGATTATTTTGTATGGGACTCCCCTCAAGCGGTTTGTCCTATCGTGGACAAGGGGATGTATCGTATTCTCAGGCAGGCCCCATACCAGCCCGATGACGTCGTTTGGGTGCGTGAATCTGGTCGCGTCGTAGCCTACGAAGAGTCCGCAGATTGTCAGTTTGAATGGATGAGAATCAAATACATAGCGGATGGGCACGAAGAGGAAATAAACACTCCATGGCGTATGTCCGAGGCTTGGGACGGCAACGGACAGAAGTACCCATACGGTGCGCCAGATTGGGTCTGGAAGAAGCAAGGCATTCCAAACGGTATTTTCAAAGAAGCCGCCCGTACTTTTCTCAAAGTCAACGAGGTGCGCATTGAGCGGGTC
>NZ_WUEH01000076.1 GCF_010468615.1 Pseudodesulfovibrio sp. JC047
CGGGCAATGCGGTCGATCAAGTCTCGGCGCAAGGTGGACTTGCCGGAACCGGACTCTCCGACGATGGCCATAAATCCGCCGTGCCGCGCCGTGTGGTACAGGGCCTCGCGGACGTAACGGATTTCGTTACTCAGGAATACATCCTTGTGGCCTTGAACTTCGCCGAATGGGTTGTCCATCAAGCCAAAATGACGTTTCGTTTCAGGGAACAACCCTTGCATTCTCAACAACATAATACTTTCCTCCTTCGTTTTACTTTCAACGGATTTTGTTTTTTCCTTTGCACGAGATTTACGAAACAAGTGTTTGACCTTGTTCTTATTCGCATTAACCTTGCGCAACTCCTTCCTAATGGCGGCCTGAAGATCGGTTTTCTTCGTCTTTTTCGGCCACCGGTCGTGGTTGACGATATCGCTCACGGCTGCCGGAGAGAGGTCCAATCCTCGCGCCAGGTCTCGCTGTGAGAGTCCGCAAATATCAAGTAACTCCTTCAATTTGGTCATTGTCTAACTCCCG
>NZ_WUEH01000077.1 GCF_010468615.1 Pseudodesulfovibrio sp. JC047
CGGGCAATGCGGTCGATCAAGTCTCGGCGCAAGGTGGACTTGCCGGAACCGGACTCTCCGACGATGGCCATAAATCCGCCGTGCCGCGCCGTGTGGTACAGAGCCTCGCGGACGTAACGGATTTCGTTGCTCAGGAATACATCCTTGTGGCCCTGAACTTCGCCGAATGGGTTGTCCATCAAACCAAAATGACGTTTTGTTTCAGGGAACAACCCTTGCTTTCTCAACAACATAATACTTTCCTCCTTCGTTTTACTTTCAACGGATTTTGTTTTTACCTTTGCACGAGATTTACGAAACAGGTGTTTGACCTTGTTCTTATTCGCATTAACCTTGCGCAACTCCTTCCTAATAGCGGCCTGAAGATCGGTTTTCTTCGTCTTTTTCGGCCACCGGTCGTGGTTGACGATATCGTTCACGGCTGCCGGAGAGAGGTCCAATCCTCGCGCCAGGTCTCGCTGTGAGAGTCCGCAAATATCAAGTAACTCCTTCAATTTGGTCATTGTCTAACTCCCG
>NZ_WUEH01000078.1 GCF_010468615.1 Pseudodesulfovibrio sp. JC047
TCACGGCTGCCGGAGAGAGGTCCAATCCTCGCGCCAGGTCTCGCTGTGAGAGTCCGCAAATATCAAGTAACTCCTTCAATTTGGTCATTGTCTAACTCCCGTTTCCAACCAGTTGCAGCGGCGCGGGGGTGGTTTGCTGTTTGCCGAACCGCTTTTCAATGCTGTCGATTTCGTCCGCTGGCACGGACTCGCCGTAACGCTGCTGGAGCCATGCATAGGCCTCGCCGGTCCAAAGATCGCCGAGCCGATGCTTGAGCTGCATGGCCGCTTCCACCAAAGGCAGAGGGGCAACTTCGCGCCTGCTGGCATCCAGTCCCAAATCTCGGCCGCGCTTGGGTAAATAGTTGGGTGCAGGCTTGATGTCAGCCATCACATCCACACCCTCTGGAGCCTTTGGATGTTTGGGATCGGCTCCGGCTGCCTCGTCAATGGCCGCGACATGCTTGTCTGCCAGAGTATCGGGCTGGGCCTTGTATTCCTGGCCGAACACCGGTGCTGATTTCCAAAATCCAGC
>NZ_WUEH01000080.1 GCF_010468615.1 Pseudodesulfovibrio sp. JC047
CCGAGCGGCATGGCCGTATCCCACAACACCCCTTTGCGGATCTCGTAATGGACCTGCCGCCAATCCACCACAGCATCCCACGCAATAACGCCTTGCCCGGATTGCTGGCACATGACCAGATTGGTCACGTCGTTGGGGGGTTGGTTGAGGCCGACAAGGATCACGTTCTCGAAGACCAGCCAAGGGGACCGAAGGCCGGTGGCCGTGAGGCTGCGGATTCTGAAACTATATGTGCCTGCCGAAATATTCTCCCAGTTGATCGACGACGTGGATACGTTTTTGGCCTCGCCCCAGGATTGGCCGGGACGTTGCATCTGGGCTTCATATCGCTTGACACGAGGGTCTTTGACCGCTGCCCAACTAAACAGCACGCCGGAGGCCACCCCCTCACCAAAGGTATAAAGATATTCGTCAATGGCCGGGGCTGTGGGTTTGGGTATTGGCCCGGAGGGAATCAGGGAAGTCGGTTTTGGGTCAAATTTAATATTCTGCTCCACCCG
>NZ_WUEH01000081.1 GCF_010468615.1 Pseudodesulfovibrio sp. JC047
AAAGTTGGAAACCTCACACATGGAAATTCCTATGTTGGGTGTCCCACACACCATGGCCCCACACTATGACCCACATGTCCATAATTTGTCTAGAATAAAAATTCATGTATGCCATCAAGGGCCTATTTGAATTTAAACTCAAAATTATTTTTCCATAAAATAATTCAACCACATCTCCTAATCAAATTAGGAATTCTAATCAAATTAGGAATCCTACTCAAATTAGGAAACCTTGCCAATATAGGAAAGTGACTAGAGAAGGGACCAAAAGACATATTTGACCTTGGCTCCCAAAATGACCAAAATGTCCATGCTAAACCCATAGCAACATTAAGACCATTTTAACCTTAACTCATTCCACTAGAGAGTTATGGTTGCACTCCAGGGACAAATATTAAGTATGAAATAAGCTTGTCATAAAATGACAGTGTCTCCGACCTACCAAGTGCAATGACCTAAATGCCCCTCTATGTAACATCCATAA
>NZ_WUEH01000082.1 GCF_010468615.1 Pseudodesulfovibrio sp. JC047
ATCAAAACATTGATGAACCATGTGTGTATAAGAAAGGAAGTGGTAATGCAGTCATATTTTTGGTCCTATATGTAGATGACATATTGCTCATTGGAAACGATGTAGGTGCACTGTCATCCACAAAGGTTTGGTTATCATCTCAATTTCAGATGAAGGATTTGGGTGAGGCAAGCTACATCTTAGGGATCAAGCTCCTGCGAGATCGCAAGAATAAGATGTTGGCCTTATCCCAATCTTCATATATTGAGAAGATATTGGTCAAGTTTAACATGCATGACTCCAAGAAGGGCTTGCTACCTTCTAGACATGGAGTACCACTATCTCGAGATCGATGTCCAAAGACACCTGATGAGATAGAGACCATGAAGAGAGTTCCATATGCATCCGCTGTTGGAAGTCTCATGTATGCGATGTTATGTACTAGACCAGATATTTGCTTTGCCGTTGGCATGGTTAGCAGATATCAGTCAAG
>NZ_WUEH01000083.1 GCF_010468615.1 Pseudodesulfovibrio sp. JC047
CCCCGCATGGAATGGGATAATATCACAGGAGGTACTAGACTACCTTTCATCCTACATAAATAGACGCATATAAGTACGCATTTAAGCATAAACACGCACTATGCCGTTCTTCTCATGTATATATATATACAGGCAACACGCAGATATAGGTGCGACGTGAACAGTGAGCTGTATGTGCGCAGCTCGCGTTGCATTTTCGGAAGCGCTCGTTTTCGGAAACGCTTTGAAGTTCCTATTCCGAAGTTCCTATTCTCTAGAAAGTATAGGAACTTCAGAGCGCTTTTGAAAACCAAAAGCGCTCTGAAGACGCACTTTCAAAAAACCAAAAACGCACCGGACTGTAACGAGCTACTAAAATATTGCGAATACCGCTTCCACAAACATTGCTCAAAAGTATCTCTTTGCTATATATCTCTGTGCTATATCCCTATATAACGTCCCCATCCACCTT
>NZ_WUEH01000084.1 GCF_010468615.1 Pseudodesulfovibrio sp. JC047
GTTTCTTTCGGGCCGCGCATGCACCAGGTATGCGTCCACGGTCCATTGGTCAGGGCATCACCGGCCGAGGAATGACCGGCCCGGAATGGTCTGAACTCTTCAACGTCTGCCGGGACTCCGATGGCGGCGGCTGCTTCCTTGTAATAGACCTGGCTTTGTCCGCCCTGAGCCATGATAACCAGGTGTGCCGCCTCACGCCGCTCCTGAATTGTTTCGGACGGTCGGGAACATGGACCGGGCAGGCCGCACACGCGTTCCCAATCCGGGAGCAGTTCCAGGGCGGTACGCGGGTCAAGTTCGTCAAGGACATCATCGGCGCGGCCATCCACGCGCGACAACTCCTCGGCCATGGCCAGCAGGAGCATGGACCATACGCTATCCGCGTCAGTCGGCAGGGCCGCACCGGGCGGAGCCAGCGCCAAAAGCTGGGCCTGATATTGTTC
>NZ_WUEH01000085.1 GCF_010468615.1 Pseudodesulfovibrio sp. JC047
TGTAACAGTGTTTCACAATAGCGGTCCCGGATAATCCCAGGCAGTCCCGGATAGTCCCGAATTATCCTGCACTATCCCCTAAGTTATCCCGTGTCCCTTCACTTTGCAAAAAGAATGTGTTTTAAGTTTTTTATCGAGTCTGTGAAAAATGCAATTTTTTACAACGTCCTTCCAGGGAACCGCACGCACAAATGCTGTCGACAGCTTTCACGAAGTGACCCAAAAAGTTTAGGAGAGTCCAGAGAACCCTTTCCAAAGGGTTCTTTGGCAGGTCCAGGACAGCGTCCTGATCTCACCGAAGGTACCCCCCAGGGAGGGCTGGCTGGTTATGCTTTTTTTATGGGGGCAAATTGTCAAACCAAACTTAACACCCCGGCAAGTCCCTGCTCCTCAATGATTTCCCAGGTTGTCCTGTATCCGAATTTCTTCCTTGGTCGATGGTT
>NZ_WUEH01000086.1 GCF_010468615.1 Pseudodesulfovibrio sp. JC047
TCAACCTCATCTCCACTTCGGCTCTTGAAGAGTTGGGCATCCCACCCAGCAAGTTGAGCCACACATCAGTGTCTATCTTTGGATACGATGGGAGCACTCAGAGGCCTATCGGTAAAATCAGGTTCAAGTTGCAAATCGGTGATCTTATCTCTGAGGTCACTGTTTATGCAATAAAAACCCCTTCATGCTACAATATCCTTCTCGGACGTCCTTGGATACACGAGAATGGTGTTGTCCCTTCAACTCTACATCAATGCATCAAGTTCATTGGCGACGATGGCATGGTACATCGAGTCTTTGCGGACAGAAAACCCTTCAAAGGAAAAGAAGTCCACTTCGCAGACTCCCAGATGTATGAAGGAGAAAAAGAAGAAGAGGAAATAGCACCCCTTGCTGAAAATCTCCAGAAAGATAAAGGCAAGGCTCCTCAAAAATC
>NZ_WUEH01000087.1 GCF_010468615.1 Pseudodesulfovibrio sp. JC047
GTGACTGCTTTAGTGTCATTTGTCCCTGATTGTATTTCACACGGCGTTGCTAATTTAAGAATTCCCTTGACGGCGGTGGCGGCATCCGGCGGGGTTAAATCCGTCGGGATCATGGAGACAATGGCATCATAGAGCTGTGTCAATTCGGCTCCGGATGGTTCCAGCCCGGCAGCTTCGATCACCTTCATGATTTCATCCTGTACCGAGTTCAACCATTTGGCATCGACCACTGTGGCTGGAATCCCTTGAGCCGGATTACCTTCGGTGAACCGATTGTTCTCGGTTGCTGTTGCGTTATCAATTCGTTTCATCAGTCCTCTCCGTAGGCAAAGATTAACAAGGTGTGGGCCGGGGCAATCCGTGACATCTGACATTCAAACTGTTTGTTGCCCCAACTGGCCAGGGGATCACCAGCGGAACTTCCGCC
>NZ_WUEH01000088.1 GCF_010468615.1 Pseudodesulfovibrio sp. JC047
GCACGCGCGCACCGACCGACCGCACGCGGCCGACGCAGCAGCGTGCACGGACAGACCGCGCACGGCCGGCGCTGCAGCACGCCCGCACGCGCCGGCAGACCGCACGCAGCAGAGACAGCAGCACCGAAGGGACGATGGCACGGACGGACCGCACACGGCCGACGCAGCAGCCAGCACGCACCGACAGACCGCACGCAGCAGCGTGCACGGACGGACTGTGCACCGAGGCGGCCGACCGGACCGACGGCGCAGCGCCACAACAAGGTAGGGGCTGGTGCCGACCATTGTTTCTCACCTCCTGGGTATAAACGTCCGAGATTGAGGAAACGGACCGTGAGCGTCCGATGCGGCCGACCGGACCGTGGGCACGGACGGACCGCGCACGACCGGCGCAGCAGCACGCACCGGCAGACCGCACGCAGCAG
>NZ_WUEH01000089.1 GCF_010468615.1 Pseudodesulfovibrio sp. JC047
AAACATGCAATTCGTTCTTAAACTCCTGCTCTAATCGCTTGAAATAAGGCGCATCAATCTTAAAGCCTTGAAATTCCATACCCATTAAAACTTTCATAAACGGCGTTTCAACTTCTCTAGCCAAAGCAAGCAAACCCTCTTCTAGCCCCCCTTTTTCAAAATACTCGCACAAACGCTTTAAAGCGTTTAATTCCATATCCAATTGCTCTAATTTTCCCGCCTTACTTTTTGTCTTAAAATCTTTGATTTTTTCATGCGGGATCCATTCTTCTTTTAAATATTGCTTTAAAACTTCATCAAACCCCACTTTTTCCGGATTTTTTAAAAACGCTAAAATTTGAGTGTCTTGGATGCGAATGTTTTCTAAAGACACCTGGTATTTGGCTTTTAAAAAGCTCAGTAAGGGTTTTAAATC
>NZ_WUEH01000090.1 GCF_010468615.1 Pseudodesulfovibrio sp. JC047
GGTCATGAATAGTTCTAATCTCAAAAATTGGCTGTTCCCTACCATTTGCTTTTTTTTGTTTTGTTATATTTTAATTTTTTTGATGTTTTTTATGTTTAAAAGTTTGCAATCGCAATCTTTTGGCTCTGTGGCAGAAACCGGAAAAAAACCCATCACCACCACCAAGAAATTTGGTAAGGAATTGCAAAAACAGATTTCAAAGATCCATTAACTTTTTTTCTTTTTTGCCGATACTTGCTGTAATGGAATGAATATCAAATTAAAGGATTTTGCATGATCAATGCCATTTCTTCTCTTGCTCCGGTGCAATCTTTGGGGAATTACAAGCGTGTGGAAAAGAATGAAAGAGTTGAAAATAGCGAGGTCGCTCTTGATAGGGTGGCTGAAATCAAGAAAGCTATTGAAAATAACCAGT
>NZ_WUEH01000091.1 GCF_010468615.1 Pseudodesulfovibrio sp. JC047
GCGCTGTGCGCGTGCTCCCGAACCCAAGAGCCTGTAGGCGGCTTTCGCTGCCCGATCAGGCATTTGTGGCACAAACGGAGATCGGGCCACGCTTCGCCGCCGGAGACAGGCTCTACGGTTCGGGAGCAATTGTCCGTCGTTGTCGGTTTGGGTTCGGTGTAGGTGGTTTTTTTTGATTGAAGGATGAAGAGAAGAGGGAAGAAAAAGGTCACGTTTTTCGTTTTTTATTGGGGGGTGCGCGCTTCGCGGTGGGGAGTCGTTCGGAATTATTCCAAAGGTTTCGCCTTTACGGCGACCTGCTTTTTGTGAGGCGCAGATTGTAATCTCAAACTTAACACTTTCGGGGGGGGGAGTTCCCAAAATGAATGTCCCATGAAAATGTTGTCCTAACACTAAAACTCCACAACGGAGG
>NZ_WUEH01000092.1 GCF_010468615.1 Pseudodesulfovibrio sp. JC047
GGAAGATGAAAACTGGGAGGTCGTGAAAACAAAGCCGACAGCTCTACAGCGAAGGCTGGCTAGGAAACATCTCCTCAAGCTCAAACGGCAAGAGAAGACCCAGCCAAAACAAGAAGTCCGTGAAAAGGCAGAGTCCTCCTCTACCGCTTCACTGGGGGCAACAGAAACGTCCCTTCCAGAGACTTCAAAGGGGGTAAGAAAGTTCACTCTCAGTGATTTCATGCCTCCTCAATTCAAAGAAGAAGCCACGCAGGGGGCATCGTACTCTTGCAATTCAGTGGTCGGATTCTCCATTGATGGATACGAGTCCAGCGACACTGATGATGGATTTGAACCCAACTACACCGATGAGTGGGAGGAATCTCTTGAAACAGGAGAATATCTCTCCGATGAAGA
>NZ_WUEH01000093.1 GCF_010468615.1 Pseudodesulfovibrio sp. JC047
AGGATTTTTGGAGAATAGCTTAAATTGAAGTTTTTCTCGGCGAGAAATACGTAGTTAAGGCAGAGCGACAGAGAGGGCAAAAGAAAATAAAAGTAAGATTTTAGTTTGTAATGGGAGGGGGGGTTTAGTCATGGAGTACAAGTGTGAGGAAAAGTAGTTGGGAGGTACTTCATGCGAAAGCAGTTGAAGACAAGTTCGAAAAGAGTTTGGAAACGAATTCGAGTAGGCTTGTCGTTCGTTATGTTTTTGTAAATGGCCTCGTCAAACGGTGGAGAGAGTCGCTAGGTGATCGTCAGATCTGCCTAGTCTCTATACAGCGTGTTTAATTGACATGGGTTGATGCGTATTGAGAGATACAATTTGGGAAGAAATTCCCAGAGTGTGTTTCTTTT
>NZ_WUEH01000094.1 GCF_010468615.1 Pseudodesulfovibrio sp. JC047
AGCACGTGGGAGCAAGGCTCATGATCGAGACGGTGCGATCAAACGTCGACCGGGTAACAACAGTCTTCTCTTCACCATCAGCAGTGTAAGAGAACTGAAAACATCTCCTCTGGTATGACATGTCGTCAGGGACTGCATCACCAAAGAAGAAGGTAGGCTTGGGCAACACCCTCTGATCGTCCATAACCCACGGACGGCTGCTTACCATGATCTGATAAAATTCCCCTCCCTTGAGAGTGATCAGTCGCTGTCTCATCTCATCTCTGTTGAGAGAGTCGCATTCTTCAAGATTTCTCTCCACAAACTGGACTTTCTCCCAGGCCTGCTGAACGGCCACATTGGAAGATCTAGCAGATCGGCGAGGTACGCTTGTAGCAGGCTCTTTACCCTT
>NZ_WUEH01000095.1 GCF_010468615.1 Pseudodesulfovibrio sp. JC047
TTATCTGAAACCCCTGCAAAGAATTGCAGATATGATTAGTGGCTCCAGAATCTACGATCCATGAATCAGTAGAATCAACCACAAGACAGGTTTCAATGTAGTATGAAAAAGATGTACCTTTCTTAGCTAGGAGCTTGGGACAATCTTTCTTCCAATGACCTTTGAGGCCACACTTGAAGCATTTCCCTTTGGGCTTATCATCTGTACCCTTGTCCTTTGCATTACCAGCATTGCCCTTTTTCTGTCCTTTTCCCTTATTCTGCTTCTTCTTGAACTTCTTCCCTTTCGGGTTTAGTTTAGAGGAAGACTGGAAAAAGTGGACTTGGGCCTTGGGCTTCATGATGGCCTCTGCCGCCTGGAGTTCCTTCATTAACTCAGAAAGGGTCATGT
>NZ_WUEH01000096.1 GCF_010468615.1 Pseudodesulfovibrio sp. JC047
TAACCTTAACTCATTCCACTAGAGAGTTATGGTTGCACTCCAGGGACAAATATTAAGTATGAAATAAGCTTGTCATAAAATGACAGTTGTCTCCGACCTACCAAGTGCAATGACCTAAATGCCCCTCTATGTAACATCCATAATCAAGTCAGGTTATCTGATGTACTATCAACCTTCCTGATTACATCTCAACCTTAGAACTTCATATCCTTGACTTGATCATCATCCTGATATTATTCTCTTGATCCAGGGAGCGACCCACAAGTTCAATATCAATATGGAACATCCATATACTAAGATCTTAGATTATGATGATCAATCGGATAATTCTAAGGGGACGATCAATCCATCAGTAGATGGCATAGATTCTATATTGCATTTGCATGTC
>NZ_WUEH01000097.1 GCF_010468615.1 Pseudodesulfovibrio sp. JC047
TTGACCACGGCCATAACCGCAATGGGATTGTCGTTGCCATCGCTCAAGGTGCAGCTGACTTCTCCCAATTCCACCAGTTCTCCGAATGTCATTCCGAGGATTTCATCCATCGCGTCGATTGTTCCCATGAGATTCTCCTTCCGGTTTAGTTCAGTGCACCGGCCACGGTGCGTTGTCTGAGTTCCTTGATCCGCTGTTCTGCGCGGTCCAGTTCGTTTATGTGCGCATATCCGATCTTCGCCACCTGGAGTCCCAGGGCATAACGCCCGGAGTCCAATTTAGTGCTAAATCCTTCGTCCACCAGGACGTCGAGCGCGCGGGAAATATTGACGGGTGATTCGTCCAGGGCCTTGGCGATCTCGCCGTTGGACAGGCCGTGAATGGTGTT
>NZ_WUEH01000098.1 GCF_010468615.1 Pseudodesulfovibrio sp. JC047
ACATCGACACCAACGAAAACACGTTGATCAACAAATGCTTCCACAAACCGATAAACTGATGATATTTTAATCCTAGCCATGTCGGCCTCCTTTGAGCTTCATTTTTACTGGTATTGTTACCAGATTAAGCCTTGGAGTGCCGACATGGTATTTTTGTGCAACCCGGAACATGGGTAACACTTTTGTCCGGGTACATGGGTAACACTTTTACCTCCGCTCTTCCGACTCCAGGGGCCTGATCAGGCCCCTGGAGTCGGAGTTTTTGAGCACACCCAACAATACTAATCCAGCGTAGACGTTCATGTCGCCATTTCTATTCTCCAACAATCCAACTGAACAACCCCGCAATCCCTGATTTATATAACGCCGTTTCCCTTGCCATTTG
>NZ_WUEH01000099.1 GCF_010468615.1 Pseudodesulfovibrio sp. JC047
CACAAACTACGAGTAGATGCGCGTTTTAGGTTATTTCAAAATCCTTTTCGATTGAAAACGGGTTTTGAGCGAATCTTGGGTCTGAAAAACACTTCTTGTAGTTCTGCGTCCGAACGGCTCCGGCCCGAAGTTCGTGCGCACCGTACGCAACCTCTGCACGAAAGCACAATCTACGCGTAGATGCGCGTTTTAGGTTATTTCGAGATCCTTTTCGGTTGAAAACGGGTTTTGGGAGAATCTTGGGTCTGGAAAACACTTCTTGTAGTTCTGCGTCCGAAACGGCTCCGGCCCGAAGTTCGTGCGCACCGTACGCAACCTCTGCACGAAAGCACAATCTACGCGTAGATGCGCGTTTTAGGTTATTTCGAGATCCTTTTCGG
>NZ_WUEH01000100.1 GCF_010468615.1 Pseudodesulfovibrio sp. JC047
AGGAAAAACCCCACGACCTTCCATTCTCGGTTCATATTAATCTCATTAGAAGTGTTAGTGGGAGCGGCCATCCCTTCGGTGGAGTTCTTTACTAAAGATCGCTTCGATGGGTTAATGGGTGAATTAATATGATTATTCATAATGAGGTGTTAGTGGGAGCGGCCATCCCTTCGGTGGAGTTCTTTACTAAAGATCACTTCTATAGAATGTCAATGAAGTGTTGGTGGGAGCGGCCATCCCTTCGGTGGAGTTCTTTACCAAAGTTCACTTCTAGACTAGGACATTCTGGGAATTTTCATAAGAGATGGTAACACACTTGACATAAGGCGGTTATAACCTCTCCTACGAGTTAGAATTATTTGTCTTATGAGGTCAAAC
>NZ_WUEH01000101.1 GCF_010468615.1 Pseudodesulfovibrio sp. JC047
CTTGGTTTGCCGTGAAAGGCGATTTTGTTTGGCATTTATAGCCGATTTTGGCGTTTATAGCCGATTTTGGCGTTTATAGCCGATTTACAATTCTCATCAATAATGAAAGACAAGAGTTGTGATTTTTGTCTCTTTTAGAAAAATACAAACTACAATGAAAAGCAAGAAAAGGAGGATCTAACTTCTCAGGAGATTGTGGGGGACTCGTTCAGATTGACGGTCGCAAGCCATGTGTGGGCTTCGCCATCATCCATGCAGATGAGAACAGAGGATGCTCTTGATTCGCTTGGCTTGGCTATAACCTCAGATTTTTAGAGGACAAAGACCAAGAGGAGGTCCTATGTCCAATAAAAAGCTAAGTAGACGGGCTGA
>NZ_WUEH01000102.1 GCF_010468615.1 Pseudodesulfovibrio sp. JC047
TCCAGAATGGCTGCATCCTACAGCGATCTCATGGCCTTTTGAAGCATGGGGTATGGACATCATAGGTCCTATCTCTCCCCCTTCAAGCAAAGGTCATCGCTTCATCTTCGCCGCTACGGATTATTTCTCCAAGTGGTCAGAAGCATTTGCGTTCAACGAAATGAAGACCTCATCAGTTCTTCAGTTCTTACGCACCAACATCATTTGTCGTTTCGGCATACCCAAAAGATTCATCCATGATAACGGACCACAATTCCGGGATCAACGATTCTACAGGTTCTGCGACAAATACAAAATCCAAAGCTGTCCTTCAACTCCATACAATCCGGCAGCAAACGGATTAGCAGAAGCTTTCAACAAGACACTCTGCGA
>NZ_WUEH01000103.1 GCF_010468615.1 Pseudodesulfovibrio sp. JC047
GAAAAAGGGCCTTGGGGTGCACCGCACCCCAACACCGCTCTCCCTCCGAAGACGGAACCCCTTCTTCCTTTCAAACAAAGACGAACACCAGCCCTTGATTGATGGCTTAGAAGCTGACCAATCGAAGAGGCGGCTCTCATAAGGGGATTAGGAAATTTGACTTAAACTGATGCCTCTCAAAAGAGGCGCACGTGATACTTTTGGCAGGGTGGAGCCGAATCGATTGGATCAGATTCTTGCCCCCAATCTCCGGGCGGAGAAAATACGTAAGGGGCTTTTTCTTATGCGGCACCATGTCAAGAACTCCCTTTCTTCGTTGTTTTCTCTTTAATTAGGCCAGGCTTCACCCTCGCCTTATGGCGTATTAGTAA
>NZ_WUEH01000104.1 GCF_010468615.1 Pseudodesulfovibrio sp. JC047
TCAAACCACTTTGTCGTACAACTGGCGCAAGACCTAAATAAGCCGTGACCTCCTCGCTACGGTTGAATCGTTCTGGGCGGAATATTTCCGCCGCAAATGTCGTTGCCACGACTTCGCCTACTCCAGGAACGGACCTCATTGCGGCAATGCGTCTTGCCTCGTCTTGTTCCTTGGAAGTGATGCGTAAGCGTAAATCAATTTGACGTTGTGCGGCTGAAAAATAGTTTAATTCATCGAGTAAGCTTGTTCGATAATCGTCTGCGCCGGGCGGCAGTGGAATGATTGCCAGAGCTGCAATAGCGGCTTTACTCCAATGGTCGATACCTGCTGGCTCGGCCACACTCAAAGACAGCAGCAAACCTCGAATCCG
>NZ_WUEH01000105.1 GCF_010468615.1 Pseudodesulfovibrio sp. JC047
TGCATGTATATTTACTTGTTTTCATAAGAACAGAACAAACTATATATGAAGGAAAACAAAAAAAAACTGGTCCCCGTAAAAATAACTATAATAATGATAAGGATAATTAATTTAATAAATATGTCGCTATTGCTTAATGGTAAAGCAGAACACTGTTAATGTTTAGATAGAGGTTCGATTCCTCTTAGTGACTAATATAAAAATATTCTAACTTAAATAATAGTTTGAGCCGGATTTATTTCTTAAAATAATAGCCAGGAACAGCCAATCAATCTTAATTATTGTTCTTGTTATAACTTTATCTTGTTATTCCCTTTTACCAGGGAAAGCCTTTTGCTATTTTTTCTTTAACTATTACTCCTTATTCCCT
>NZ_WUEH01000106.1 GCF_010468615.1 Pseudodesulfovibrio sp. JC047
AAGTTCTTGAAGCGGTATTACCCTTGAAGACTTACCCAACTGGGTAAGAGCAACGCCTGTATGGCCCAAGCCTATTCTCAGGTACTCGCTTGTCAAACCCACTCTCTTTAGAATTTTCATATCAAATTTCTAGAGATTCAAAACAATGCTTACTTTTATCGTTTCATTGTTCAAAAACAAAAAATCACCAAGTTTAGGAGCCTCTCCCTGACTTGACCAAAATTTTCGATCCTTGAACCCAAAATTCATGGTTTGAAACAAAAATCCGGATTCAGGGATTTCCACCCTAGTCCACCTTACCTTTTACCGCCAAATGGTTTTAGGTCAAAATTTACGACCTTTGTGTCTTTAAACAAAAAA
>NZ_WUEH01000107.1 GCF_010468615.1 Pseudodesulfovibrio sp. JC047
TGCCGTCCGTAACGTCATAATACAGGAGTTCAGGATTGTCATACTCCAGAATCGCAAATTGCAATAACAAGTTGGACACCCCGTGGTAAAAACCTTGGTCACGGATGGAGCCGGAGGATCTATCCGTGAGCGAGGTTGCCGCAGCCGTCAGGCTGCGTAGACAGCATCTAGAAAAGCCTCAAAGAGTTCCTCTGGGGTGCAGTATCCGAGTTTCTTCCGTGGACGTCCATTCAGCTCGTCAGCAGCGGTGAGGATATCCTCGTCAGTGAAGCCCTCGATAGAAGCTCCCTTTGGGATAAAGGCCCGGAACAGGCCATTGTGTCGCTCGTTCTGAGGACGCTCCCAGGAGGTGTACGGAT
>NZ_WUEH01000108.1 GCF_010468615.1 Pseudodesulfovibrio sp. JC047
TTGCCTTTGCCGTGGATGTCCCGGATCGCACCGAGCGTCGGGACAATCTGGTCGTGCCAGCCTCTGGATTGACGGTTGTGTTTGACACACAATTTAACGTGGTGCCGTCTGTGGTGTGCCAGGTGGTTGGCGCTGTTGGTGGTGAGGACGTGGAGTTGACCGGCCTGTCTCAGACCGGTTGTGTAATTCGGGTTACAGACGCGTCCGGAGCCTATGCGGCGCGGACAATCAACTATATAGCTCAAGGCTACTAACATGCAAAAATCACTCTCTTTTACCGGTGCCCCTCTTGGTGGATCAGAGATGATCGCCGAGTTGCTTGGCATGTTGCAATCGCTGGCCAGTTGCC
>NZ_WUEH01000109.1 GCF_010468615.1 Pseudodesulfovibrio sp. JC047
GCATCTTGCGATTCCATTGGTGAGCAGCGAAGGATTTGGTGGATTACTAGCTAATAGCAATCTATTTCAAAGAATTCAAACTTGGGGGAATGCCTTGTTGAATAGCCGGTCGCAAGACTGTGATTCTTCAAGTGTAACCTCCTCTCAAATCAGCGATATCAAACGTACCATTCCGTGAAACACCGGGGTATCTGTTTGGTGGAACCTGATTAGAGGAAACTCAAAGAGTGCTATGGTATGGTGACGGAGTGCGCTGGTCAAGAGTGTAAAAGCTTTTTGAACAGAGAGCATTTCCGGCAGCAGAGAGACCTGAAAAAGCAATTTTTCTGGAATTTCAGCTGTTTCCAAA
>NZ_WUEH01000110.1 GCF_010468615.1 Pseudodesulfovibrio sp. JC047
GAACAAGAGCAAGACCGCGTCAACGAACCTCCTCGCAACCCAGAGCATGAGGTCCCTGAAGAAAATCAGGTACATTCTCCCTCAACTCCTGAAAATGGAGAAAGTTGCTGGATAGACGATCCTCTTACATCCGAGGATGAGTCTGACTCCGAGCAGGCAACATCTCCTATCAGAGCTTCCTGTAATGTAATATATCAGGACTATAGCTCTTCTGAAGCGTCGTCTGATGAGATTACCTATACTCCGACGACGCCTAGCAATGTATCTTCTGGAGCTACCTCGTCTCACGTGACTTTCACAGAGATGACACCCTCTCAGGTTTCTTCTCCTGAGACCGTGACTTT
>NZ_WUEH01000111.1 GCF_010468615.1 Pseudodesulfovibrio sp. JC047
ATCCTGGTTGTCTTTGAAATCCCACATCCTTTTCCACTTAACGCGCACTTTGGGACCTTAACTGAAGGTCTGGGCTCTTTCCCTTTCGACTGCCCAACTTATCTCGTGCAGTCTGACTCCCGGTAAGCAATTCTGCGGCATTCGGAGTTTGATATTCTTCGGTAGGCTTTGACGCCCCCTAGGAAATTCAGTGCTCTACCTCCGCTAATCTCTACCGAGGCTAGCCCTAAAGCTATTTCGAGGAGAACCAGCTATCTCCGGGTTCGATTGGAATTTCTCCCCTATCCACACCTCATCCCCACCCTTTTCAACGGATGTGGGTTCGGTCCTCCACTGCCTCTTA
>NZ_WUEH01000112.1 GCF_010468615.1 Pseudodesulfovibrio sp. JC047
CGGATACAGGACAACCTGGGAAATCATTGAGGAGCAGGGACTTGCCGGGGTGTTAAGTTTGGTTTGACAATTTGCCCCAACAAAAAAACGGCCCCCGCCGGAAGGGCATGGAAGCGGTTCGGGTGCGCAGCACCCACCCTGGCTCCGCGCCAAAGGCGCATTCTTTCTCTTCTTTTCTCTTCTTTCCCCCAAAAGCATCACCGCTGCAAACGGCATCCTCACTTCTTCATCTCTTCGCAAACGAAAAAGGGCCTTGGGGTGCACCGCACCCCAACACCGCTCTCCCTCCGAAGACGGAACCCCTTCTTCCTTTCAAACAAAGACGAACACCAGCCCTTGATT
>NZ_WUEH01000113.1 GCF_010468615.1 Pseudodesulfovibrio sp. JC047
ACGTGAGGTCAGGGCATGGAATGTCCGCGACAAAAAAGCGCGGGAGACTTTCTTTTATTGGAAAGCTCTCCCGCGCTTTTTTGTCGCGGACGGTGCCGACGTCGCCAGTTTGGGTGGTCGAATGCGAGGGGTGAGATGGCGGCGTGTTGTTTATTGTGTGATCTGCTCAGAAAACAGAGACTTTTGTGCGAATACCATCGAGAAAATTGTGGGAAAAGGAGAATTGGGGGCTAGGGAGAAAGGCTTTTCTTATGCGGCACCATGTCAAGAACTCCCTTTCTTCGTTGTTTTCTCTTTAATTAGGCCAGGCTTCACCCTCGCCTTATGGCGTATTAGTAATGT
>NZ_WUEH01000114.1 GCF_010468615.1 Pseudodesulfovibrio sp. JC047
CCTACTTAAGGCATCGCATCAAAAACCACGCTAATCCCATTTTTTAAAATGATAGGGTTTTTTGCATCAGTGATATGGATAAAACGCACGCCATCAAGCAAATTAAGAGCGATTTCTTGCTGTCTGTTTTCTTTAGCAATAATTTGAATAATCTTTAAGTTTTCATCATAAAAGATCACTTTGGGTTGCCATAAAGGGTTATTAGAGCTTATTTTTAAATACGCATTCTGATTCACGCTCAGCCAATACTTCCCGCTCGCTTCCTTAAATTCCACAGGATCGCTACTCAAAACTAAAACTCTCGCGTTAGGGAGCTTGATTTTTTGTAAGACAAAG
>NZ_WUEH01000115.1 GCF_010468615.1 Pseudodesulfovibrio sp. JC047
GTAACAACCTTTCCGGTGCGGGGATCGCGTTTACAGATATTGGTAATATAAGGAATGATTTTTTCATCCAGTGTTGTGATGGTTGCAGATTCCCAGTTGGTTTTGTTAATGTCGGAACAGAATTTTTCCGGATGTCCAAAGCTTGGATCCTGTTTTGCAATATTTTTCCAGAGATTCCAGCAGCCGCTTGTACGGACTTCCGCATCTCCATTAGGCGCATGGTTCTGATCACCGTAGATGGTTCCCTCGGTACAGCTTCCGTTTGTGACAAAAACAAGATCGTTTTCTGTAAGGACAATTCCTTTTTCCACGCCCTTTACCCTGCATTCAATAGC
>NZ_WUEH01000116.1 GCF_010468615.1 Pseudodesulfovibrio sp. JC047
TATCCCTTATGGATGGACTCGGTCCCGTTCCCTACAAAATTCAAGCATCCTACTCTCCAAACATATACGGGGAAAGGATCAGCCAGACAGCACGTCATCCACTTCAAGATCCTGACAGGAGCTATTGCGGATCAAGATGCCCTCAAGATCCGCCTCTTTGCAAGTACCCTAAAAGGTACGGCCTTCGATTGGTACTCCACTCTTCCGGAGAACTCCATCCAAAACTGGGCCATGCTAGAGACACGCTTCCTGACCCACTTCAAAGGTGAGGATCATCCTGTTACTATGGCACAGCTCTGCAGCCTAAAACAGGGAGAGAATGAGTCAACCT
>NZ_WUEH01000117.1 GCF_010468615.1 Pseudodesulfovibrio sp. JC047
ATATGGGAGGTCTTCTAATTTTAGTAAGTCTCTTTACTTGGAAAGTTGGACTCCTCCTAGGATAAGTATTCCTATAATAAAGTTTCCTTTTTGGATTAGAAACTTAAATTAGTAAGTGTTGTGCTACAACTAGGATTACTAATTGCTAAGTTAAAGGGATGCTCATAGTTAGTTTCCTTTTCTAATTTGGAATACTATTTCTTTTTAGTAATTCCAAGAGAATTAGTAAGGAGGGAAACTTAGTGAGCAAGAAGGACTCTTACTAATCTATAAAAGGGGAATACCTATGCTTTGGGCGTGAAATATATGAAGAAAAAAAGACTCCACACGT
>NZ_WUEH01000118.1 GCF_010468615.1 Pseudodesulfovibrio sp. JC047
TGGATGGGGCATGGTGGCACCCTGCTGAAATTAATTAGTGCTGTAATTTTTGTATCATGGTTGTGTTCGGAGTGCTGGAATTTATTTTTCCAGATCTGAATCATGTTGTACATTATGCACTAACCTATTTGGTTGCAGCCATAATTAGCATCCTTGATGGTTCGCATGTATGTTATGTGATTGTGGATGTTTTTTAATTAGTTGGAAAGTGTACGATTGCGCGGTTAGCAATCATAGGAAGTTGTAAAGTTTCCTTAATTTTATTCCAACTAGTCTTGATGTAAGCTTTCTTGAAAAGCATAGGAATCTCCAATGTAATTTTGGTTT
>NZ_WUEH01000119.1 GCF_010468615.1 Pseudodesulfovibrio sp. JC047
CAATAGTGTTTATTGTTTTAAATATAATGAGTATGAATTGGAATGCTTTTTTAAAAACTCCATAGAGCGAGTGTTTTCAAAGATAGTGGATACTCATATTATTTATAAGCTGAATAATCAAGGCAGAAGACCTGAAGAAGTGTGTTTTTCTTGGATGCGTGGGTTTTTAGTAGCGGAGTTTTTTAAGGGTTTTATCGCTTGTCTTTTTGGCGCACAAAAAGAAACCATCAAATTTTTTGGTGGTGATAATTTTGAGAGCATAGAAAGCTTTAAAAGAAGTCCTAAAGCCGATTTTTTGTTAGACAATCATTTATTGCTAGAAGTTCAA
>NZ_WUEH01000120.1 GCF_010468615.1 Pseudodesulfovibrio sp. JC047
TGTATGCGTTTGGCATGATGTTTTTCAACTCCGCTGCAGAAGTGATTGAACGCAAGCAAAGCCCTAAAATCTTGTGCGCACTTTCATTTGGCGTGGCGCTATTACTCACCTTGATTTTAAGCGCTCCTAGCATTGGCGAAAACCTTTCTAATCAAGTCAATTCCAACGCTATTGATGCACAAATCCCCAACATTAAAGCCATTGGTTATGTGCTTTTTACCAATTACCTCATCCCTTTTGAAGCGGCGGCTTTAATGCTTTTAGTCGCTATGGTTGGAGGCATCGCTACAGGGATTCAAAAAATCCATGGGAAAAATCACACGCA
>NZ_WUEH01000121.1 GCF_010468615.1 Pseudodesulfovibrio sp. JC047
CAAAGAGCATACAAAAATGGTTCCATGCCTCTTTTGAGTTGATTGGACCATACAAAAATTCCAAGCCCCATGAGCTTCCAAAATTCAAACCATCCAACCTCATATACCAAATTGAGCCAAAATCTTGAAATTGACATTCCACAAAAATCCAAACCACTCCCATGGACCCACACAGTCCCAAAGAGTGACCAAAAACCAAATCCAGGTCCCCTAACTTGCCACATACAGCTTGTTAGGTCACAAGACCAAAACCAAAAACCAAAACCTGATCCCCTAACTTGCCACATACAGCCTGTTAGGTCAACAAGATCAAAACCAAACC
>NZ_WUEH01000122.1 GCF_010468615.1 Pseudodesulfovibrio sp. JC047
GACACGAAAGTACGAGAAGTGTTTTCAAGACCCAAGAATAGCCCGAAACTTGTTTTCAACCGAAACGGATCTCGAAATAACCTAAAATGCGCATCTATGCGTAGATTGTGCTTTCGTGCACATGTTGCGTACGGCGCGCGCGAAGTTCGGTCCGGAGCCGTTTCGGACGCAGAACTACCAGAAGTATTTTCAAGACCCAAGATTAACCCGAAACTTGTTTTCAACCGAAACGGATCTCGAAATAACCTAAAATGCGCATCTACGCGTAGAGTGTGCTTCCGTACACAGGTTGCGTACGGCGCGCGCGAAGTTCGGGCCGGAGC
>NZ_WUEH01000123.1 GCF_010468615.1 Pseudodesulfovibrio sp. JC047
GCTAGGGCTGAGAATGCACTGTATGAGCTTGCTCTTAATGGCGATAGGCAAGCCCTTTTCTTTTGGCTCAAAAACAACTACAGAGAACGCTACTCAGACAAGCCGTTAAGCCCGGCTGAAGCCGATTTGATGAGTCAGAAGGCAAGGCTGGCCAAATTACAGGCTGACCTGGCTGAGGCTCAGCTGAAGGCCATTAAGGAAGACCAGGGAGACCAAGCAACGCAATTAAACAACCTGTTAGACAGTCTGAAGGAAGCCGTGTTAGATGAGGGGATTAGCCCCGATAACATCGTTCCTACTGGCAACGGCTTAATTATCGATG
>NZ_WUEH01000124.1 GCF_010468615.1 Pseudodesulfovibrio sp. JC047
TATTTGAAAAGTTTGTTGGGCATCAAAAATGCGTGGCGATAGGCGAATGCGGACTGGATTATTACCGCTTGCCTGAATTGGATGAAAGAGAGAATTATAAAAGCAAACAAAAAGAAATTTTTACCAAACAGATTGAATTTTCTATCCAACACAACAAGCCCTTGATTATCCACATCAGAGAGGCGAGTTTTGATAGTTTGAATATTTTAAAAAGCTATCCTAAGGCTTTTGGGGTGTTGCATTGCTTTAACGCTGATGGCATGCTTTTGGAACTGAGCGATCGTTTTTACTACGGGATAGGAGGGGTTAGCACTTTTAAAAA
>NZ_WUEH01000125.1 GCF_010468615.1 Pseudodesulfovibrio sp. JC047
GAACCCGCTTTTTGTAAAAAGGGAGGTTTGTGATTTTATCGTTTTTTTTTTCTACAATGAGCGAGGAGCGAGCAACTTGCGAGTTTGTTTTATGGCATAATATCAGACTTCAATAAAAAGGTGTTTGATAAAAGGGTGCTTAATCAAAAAGTTTGGCTAGGGTTTTTAGCTTTGCATGGGGTTTTTCTCAACGCTTTTGAGTATCAAATCAGCGCGAGAGTGGGATCATTTTCGCACATCGCTTTCAATCAGTCGGTTATCAATTCAAAAAAAGGGATTTATCCTACAGGGAGTTATGTAACCACTACCGGGGCTTTACAAG
>NZ_WUEH01000126.1 GCF_010468615.1 Pseudodesulfovibrio sp. JC047
CTTCTCCGTCTTTTCTCCCCGGATAATCAAGAATACTGCTGTCTGCTTTTACCTCTACCTGATCGTTCTCCGGCTGAATCTGAATATCAGCACTGAGCATCTGATTCTGTATGTAACCGATCACCTTATTCCCGTTTTTTTCCACAGAAACTTTACTCCAGTTATTGTCGCACACAGCGCTTCTGGAAACTTCATCCCCAAGGCCGACCTCTGCAAGAGCCTCTCCTTCATCACCGGGTACTGACCGGAGGGCTGCTGCCTTGGCTGTCACATAAAGTATGTCGCTGCACGCTGCGACTTTTACAGAATTGCCCTGTCC
>NZ_WUEH01000127.1 GCF_010468615.1 Pseudodesulfovibrio sp. JC047
GAAAACAAGACAAATCATTAAAAAACTCGTTAAAAAGCTTGGTTTAATGAGTTTTTAAAACTTAATTGCTACAATTAAGGAAATTTTCAATAAGGCTTAGAGAAACTTTTTCATGGAACACAGAGTATTTACTATTGCTAATTTTTTTAGCTCCAATCATGATTTTATCACCGGGTTTTTTGTTGTTTTGACAGCGGTTTTGATGTTTTTAATCTCGCTTGGTGCGTCGCGCAAAATGCAGATGGTGCCTATGGGTTTGCAGAATGTGTATGAGAGCGTCATTAGTGCGATTTTGAGCGTGGCTAAGGATATTATAGG
>NZ_WUEH01000128.1 GCF_010468615.1 Pseudodesulfovibrio sp. JC047
CCCTATCCTAGCACCAGTGTGTGGGAATTCTAGCCTAGAAAATGCTAGCATTCTTTTCTGCATCACCCAATCACTATCAATATAATGTGATGTGATTGCCATGTACCCCACATTTTGTTTAGAGGTCCATAAATCCGAAGTTAAAGCCAATTTTCCAGGTATATTTTCAAAAACATTTTTCAAATTCTCTTTTTCTTTAAAAAAAGTTTTTATTGCATCACTTCTAGCAGTATTTCTAGATATTTTCTGCCATCCAGCATGAAAGGCATTCCTAATAAATCTATCAAAATATCGTTCTTCGGAAAGCATAAATGGT
>NZ_WUEH01000129.1 GCF_010468615.1 Pseudodesulfovibrio sp. JC047
CGGGATTCGTATCGTTGACGCCTTCGATCATGGCATACTCATAGGTCGGGCGGCGGCCGGTCTTCTCGGTGTAGAGCTGAAGCGCTTCGTGAAGGCGAAGCAGCGTGTACTTCTTAACACCGGGCATGAGCTTATTGCGCGTCGACTGGATGGCGGAATGCAGGGAAACGGCAAGCGTGAACTGCTCGGGGATGTCGGCAAATTTGCGAATACCGGGAATAACGCCGCTGGTAGAGACGGTGAGGTGACGAGCGCCGATACCGATGCCATCGGGGTCGTTGAGGATTCGCAGCGCCTTGAGAACCTCGTCGTAGT
>NZ_WUEH01000130.1 GCF_010468615.1 Pseudodesulfovibrio sp. JC047
GCTACCAACTCAACGACTGCCTAAAACCCTACTTGCTAGGGCTTAGTAAGAATTTCACGCAGATCCCCTTACAGCACATTTTGCCCATAAGAAGCGGTTATGCGATCCGCATTTATCAAATGCTTTTGAGCGAACTCAAGCAAAACCGCAACGAAGTGGATCTGTATCTAATCAATCTCCAAGATGTGTTGTGCGTGCCAAAAAGTTATTATAAGTGGAAAGACTTCAAAAACAATGTTTTAGAGCCAAGCCTCAAAGAAATCAACGCCACCACCGACATTGTAGCTGGTTATAGGACGAAAAAAGAACGCCAC
>NZ_WUEH01000131.1 GCF_010468615.1 Pseudodesulfovibrio sp. JC047
TCATCAATATCTTTAGAAACCTTTATCACTTTAGCGACAAACAAATTAGCGTAATCGGTCAAAAAAAGCTGCAAAAAATTTTTTTCACTAGTGGCTTTGTAAATCTCTTCTAAAGAGTGGTGCTTTTCTTGATCGTTGAGCTTTGATCGGATTTTACCAAAGCCCACTTGGGATTTTTCTTGTAAAACGCTTAAATGTTGTTGGATGACATCTCGCTGGTAGTAAGGGTTATAAAGGATCAAGAGGTGGTTCATGCCTTGCCTTATTTGATGATCTCTGTGAGATTCTGCTTGACCTCGTCAGGATTTTTCTC
>NZ_WUEH01000132.1 GCF_010468615.1 Pseudodesulfovibrio sp. JC047
TTCATTTAGCTAAAAATTATGGGGCGAGTTTTTTGAATTTGCGCCCTAAAGTTTTAGCGGACGATAGAGCCACGACTTTAGAGGTGATGGCCTATCACATGAAAGAATTAGAGTTAAAAGATGAAGATGTTGCGTGTTGCTTGTATGGCACTTCAGCGCTTTTACAAGAAAAGCATTTAAAAAACGCTTTTGAAATGTTAAAGGGAAATACGGATTATGTTTTCACATGCTCTCCATTCAGCGCTTCGCCCTATCGTTCTTTTAGCCTTGAAAACGGCGTTCAAATGGCTTTTAAAGAGCATTTAAACAC
>NZ_WUEH01000133.1 GCF_010468615.1 Pseudodesulfovibrio sp. JC047
CTATTGATACCTACCGGAAGCTTTATCATTTTGATGAGATCATTCCTGTTTCTGCGCTGCGCGGAGTGAATACAGAGGATATCATCCCAAGTATTCTCAAGTATCTGCCTTACGGCCCCATGTTCTACGACGAGGATACGGTGACAGACCAGCCTCAGAGACAGATCGCTGCGGAGATCATCCGTGAAAAAGCACTTCACGCCCTGGATGCGGAGATCCCTCATGGAATTGCAGTGGCTATTGACCGTATGAAGGAACGTCCGGGAAAAGGCCGTCTGGTGGATATTGACGCAACGATCATCTGCGAGAG
>NZ_WUEH01000134.1 GCF_010468615.1 Pseudodesulfovibrio sp. JC047
AGGGCCTGCCTTGACCAAAAGCCAGCTGGAAGATTGGAGACTCTACGGCTATGTAGAAAAGTCTTCACATGGGTTAGGGTACGATCCTGACACCCCCCTGAGACAGTTGACACAAAGGCTTAAAAGTCGATATTCCGACCAAGCCTCAACATCTCAAGTCCATGAAGACATCGATCTCCCTGGATATCTCTTTGAAGAGTCACCTGACAAAGATCCAGGAAGCTCCTCCAATTGGTATGATTTCTCTGATGATGAAGAGGAATCATCCGATAACACAGACGTGTGGCATTCTGACCCAGAAGAACCCTC
>NZ_WUEH01000135.1 GCF_010468615.1 Pseudodesulfovibrio sp. JC047
TTTGGCAACAAACATTAGCAGGCGTATCGCAGCCTACTCTTTATTGGAATAATCATGATATGGCCCGTTTGGCTACACGCGTAGCTAGAACACAGACTCAGGCTAAGAGCTTGGCGATGTTGATGTATTTGCAACGCGGAATTCCAGTAATTTATTACGGTGAAGAATTAGGGTTAAAGAATCTACATTTCACTAGTGCAGATCAATTCGAAGATCAAACTGTAGCGCCATGGTTAAAGGATGCAGAAAAAGTTTTGAGCAAAGATGCGGCCTTAGCTATGGTTAGTGAAACACATAAATTGCCGGCCC
>NZ_WUEH01000136.1 GCF_010468615.1 Pseudodesulfovibrio sp. JC047
GCGTGCTGTCAGTCCTTGCGTGTGCCGTGCTGCTGCGTCGGCCTCGTGCGGCCAGTCCGTGCTTTCGTGCCAGCTGATATGCCTCTTACGTTTGCAGTGTGCCCGCATGTACGCTTTCGTCGTTGCGGCTGCCTCGTTGCCCGACGGTCCGTTTCCTCAATCTCGGACGTTTATACCCAGGAGGTGGGAAACAATGGTCGGCACCAGCTCCTACCTTGTCGTGGCGTTGCGCCGTGTGTGCTTGTCCTGGGATTTGGTGCGCGGTGTGCCCTTGCGCGTCGATGCCTGCGTTCGGCCTTTACGGTGCG
>NZ_WUEH01000137.1 GCF_010468615.1 Pseudodesulfovibrio sp. JC047
TGCGCTTTTAGATGCTAAATTAGTGAGATTGGCTAACTATCAAGCAACTAAAAGGGAAATGAAGTTGTTTTGAATTTTGAAGTTAGCTTTCAACTAAAAACAAAATACCCCAATAATGAGCTAAAAATAGCCTTATTTCATTGTTTCATTCAAAAACTGATGATTAGGTTGGATTAGAGTTGAAAATTCATTCTAGGCGATTTTAGGAAGAAATTTGTCTAAAACAACTCACTATGGCTACCAAGCCTAAGCAACCAAAGAGTGTTGTTTTTAACTGTATAGACCAACAGGATATTAGGCTTAATATA
>NZ_WUEH01000138.1 GCF_010468615.1 Pseudodesulfovibrio sp. JC047
CTTTAGGGATTTTAGCCCCTAAATTGGCGTATCGTTCAGGATATTTTAAGAAATCTACGATTTCTACCACTTCTTCTTTGGCTTCTTCATTGCCTGCCATGTCATTAAAACGCACATTGGGTTTTTCAGCGTTAATGAGTTTTTTCGCACTCCCCATGCCAAAAATACCCCCACCCATATTTTTTTGCATGCGGTTTGCCATAAACATCCATAGCCCTAAAATCACTAAAATAGGCATGAGCCACCCTAACATGTCCGTAAAAAAGTTAGACTCGCTAAAACCAGAATAATTGATTTTTTTCTCGTCT
>NZ_WUEH01000139.1 GCF_010468615.1 Pseudodesulfovibrio sp. JC047
TTCATCCCCGCTTCCATGCTTGGCTCCGCCGTCGCCGGCGCCATCGCGGTAGGTATGGGCGTCGAGTCCATGGCCGGACACGGCGGCATCTTCGTCTTCCCGGCTATGGCCAACCCCATGTGGGCAGTCGTCGCCCTCGTCGCGGGCTCCCTGGTGACCGGTGTGGTCTACGCCTTCATCAAGAAGAAGCCCGAAGAGGCTGAAGAGGTCGAAGAGGAGATCGTCGAGCTCGACATTGACCTCTAAGCAAGATTCCCTCAGGAGCCGGCGACCGACATCGTCGGCTCCATTACTGAACATCAAGAAAT
>NZ_WUEH01000140.1 GCF_010468615.1 Pseudodesulfovibrio sp. JC047
TGTTGTTGTTTTTAATTGGCTCGTTAGTGTGCTTTATAGCAAATGATATTGTTTGGCTCGTTATAGGGCGCTTCATTCAAGGCATGGGGGCTTTAGGCGGAGTTGTTAGCGCGATGGTGGCGGATGAAGTGAAAGAAGAAGAGCGCACTAAAGCCATGGCGATCATGGGAGCGTTTATTTTCATTAGCTTCACCATAAGCATGGCGATTGGTCCTGGGGTTGTGGCGTTTTTGGGGGGGGCAAAATGGCTCTTCTTGCTCACTGCGATCTTAACTTTATTGAGTTTATTGATGCTTTTAAAAGTCAAA
>NZ_WUEH01000141.1 GCF_010468615.1 Pseudodesulfovibrio sp. JC047
GACTGATAGCGCTGAAAAAATTTCAATCAATCTGACTGACTTCAAAACAACTCCATTTCCCTTTTAGTTGCTCACCGATAGCCAATCTTACTAGTTTAGGATCTAAAAGCGCATCTAACTAGGGCTATCAATCTAACCCCCCTACAAAACCGCCTAGCGAAGCGTAAGCGAGCATTCAAGCGGTTTTGCACCGATTGTTTGCTGACAAGCAAACACAGATAGGCGAAGCGTTAGCAAGCCTAGATAAAAGCGCATCGCAGTTTGAAATCGTAGGCGTTAGCCGGAGATGGTTTTGCGTGAGCAAAAT
>NZ_WUEH01000142.1 GCF_010468615.1 Pseudodesulfovibrio sp. JC047
TCTCTGACACGCAATACTGATCATCCATGCCTTCGCATCGTCGGTGATTTCGGATGGACGTCCAGGACGCTGAACATCAAACAGTGCAGCATCCACACCTCCTTTATGAAACTTCGAAACACAAAGGCGTACCGTGGCAGTGCTGATTGCAAGTTTATCAGCAATTTCCTGGAATGTCATTCCATCGGCTTTAAATAAAAGAATCCTGGCACGATCCACGACTTGTGCCTGAATGGTTCTCTTTTTTGATAATGATTTAAGGTAATTCCTGTCTTCATCTGACAGAGGAAGATATGTTTTTCTCAT
>NZ_WUEH01000143.1 GCF_010468615.1 Pseudodesulfovibrio sp. JC047
GAGGTTTTAATGGCTAAAAAATGGTTTAGCGCTGATTTCAAGTCCCCTTTTCTTTGATACAACAACCCTAAAGCGTAACGGATATTTTCATTATTAGGATCGTCTAGTTTCCCAAGCTCTAGCCATAAAGCGGCGTTATTGTAATTCTTTTGCGCGATATAGGTTAAACCCGCTAGGATTTTTAAGCGCACCTCATTGTCCTTAAGATCGCTAATTAAGTTTTGATACAACGCGCTCGCTTTTTCATACTGGCCTTGAAACAAACTCACTAGCGCTAAATTTTCTAACCAATCGTTAGGGGCTT
>NZ_WUEH01000144.1 GCF_010468615.1 Pseudodesulfovibrio sp. JC047
CGGTCGATTTGAGACCGGTGGGCCTTGGCGTTTTCAGCGGTGATGGCAGCAATTGGGTGAAGCCTTTTCGACTTCGTGGCCGTTTCAATGCTGACTCCGATTGGAAGTCATGGACTGATCACACCTTGCTGATTGGTGGCGCCGTTTTGAAGGAAGCCGGGATTTTTGACGCGGTCCGTGCTTTCAGAGAGACCGTGGCTTTTCCCGATGAGGCCTTCATGGCTATGTTAGAGTCATTCCTTCCACAAACCAATACCTTCGTTGTGACGAATGGTGAGATTGGTTTTTCTTTGAAGGAGCTGAG
>NZ_WUEH01000145.1 GCF_010468615.1 Pseudodesulfovibrio sp. JC047
GGCGCAAGAAGTGGCAGGGTTTTTATTAGAAACTCCGGTGAAATACACCCGCATTTCTTCGCCTTTTTCGTATGGGAGATTCCATCCTGTCTTAAAAGTCAGACGGCCTCATTACGGCGTGGATTATGCGGCTAAACATGGCAGTTTGATTCATTCTGCTTCAGACGGGCGTGTGGGTTTTATAGGGGTTAAGGTGGGGTATGGGAATGTGGTTGAAATCCATTTGAACGAATTGCGCTTGGTGTATGCTCACATGAGCTCGTTTGCTAAGGGGTTGAAAAAAGGATCATTCGTTAAAAAAG
>NZ_WUEH01000146.1 GCF_010468615.1 Pseudodesulfovibrio sp. JC047
TGGAACGGGTTTTTATATCGTTCCGGCAAGAAACAATAAGGGCTATCTGTGGACTTTTAATGACAGGACTAAATTCTATGGCCGTGGGATCAACACGCCCGGCGTGCCAGCGATTTATTTTGCTAACTCTAGCATTTCAGGCTATGTTTTTTTAGGGCTTAAGACTAAAAGGGTGCGTTTAGACGCGATGGTGGCTTTTGGGGATTACCAAGAATATTCTTTAATGAGCAGTTTTAGGGTTTGGACTTATAGGGGTTTGTCTTTTGATATGGGTGGGGGGTATGTGTATGCTTATAATTC
>NZ_WUEH01000147.1 GCF_010468615.1 Pseudodesulfovibrio sp. JC047
CAGTTTGGGCAAAGGGGCTTAAAAGAAAGCTTCAAACAAGTCAAACAACGCATTCAATAAAGGCTGCAATCTGGCGGTGCAGATCCCCAACGCTTTTTTGAGCATCTAATTCCAAAACTTCGCACCCGAATTTTTCTTTTAACGCGTAAGCGTGAGTTTTGATCTTTTGCTGGATTGTGAGTAATTTTTCTGTGCCTTGGTTTTCTATTTTGTCTAAACTTTTAAGGCTTAAGCGCTGTTTTAAGCCCTCTTTGTCTATCACTAACAGAATGATTTTTTCAGGCAAGACGCTTTGAGTGG
>NZ_WUEH01000148.1 GCF_010468615.1 Pseudodesulfovibrio sp. JC047
TGAACTATGTGCATCGGTATTTCCTTGATGTACCCTGTGAAGTACAGGGGTCGGTTGTGCCTTGTTTCGCCAAGTAGGAGGTCTTCCTTAGTGAAGGCGATGGTTGCACTGGCTGCTTTTTGAACCGAGAGGCATTGGATGCATGATCCCTCGATTTTCTCTTTTTCTCCTTTTGAGGAGGTTTCTGAGTTTTTGGCCCGGTAGTCCATTTCAATTTGGAGGACTTGCGGGGCATGTCTGTCGACATCCTCATTCAGTTTTTGCAATTCTGAGATGAGATTATCACGAGTGCGCGGAGAC